>JALXDW010000458.1:812-3469 GCA_027070385.1 Chromatiales bacterium | reverse complement strand
CAAAACTTGTTGCGCGAAAACAAAAAAACAACAGAATAACAATCGCTTTATACATAGGTTATAATCATAGTTTAAATCTGTTTATAAACCACAGAGAGTTGAATAACCATGACCATTCAGGCCACCCTTTCCTACGGCGAATTTCTGGACAAGCTGACTATTCTGGAAATAAAAAAACAACGCATAACCGACCCGGACAAGCTCAAAAACATCCAGAATGAATTGGACAGCGTTATGGCAGCATGGGAAAACTGCCCGGCATCAAAAGTTGATATTTCAACCGAACTGGCGGCTCTCAAGGCTATCAATGAAAAACTTTGGGTTATCGAAGATGATATCCGTGACAAGGAACGCCAGCAAAATTTTGATCAGGGCTTTATTGATTTGGCTCGCAGTGTGTATTTCGAAAATGATACCCGGGCAAAAATCAAGCGTGATATCAATTTAAAACTTGGCTCGGATTTAATTGAAGAAAAATCCTATGCTGACTATAAAGAAACTCACACCGAGTCCTGAGAAAACATTGATGTCATTGGTTTTCAAATACCAGGAATATCTTTTAGAGCAATTCGGGCTTGCTCTTTTTCGCAACGATAAAATACCAGTCAAAGTCCAGCCTGACCTTTGCAAGATCTCTTAAACCCAGCTAGGCTTTAGCTTCTTCCTAATCATCTAAAAATTAAGTACAAGATCAATGACCAATAATACTAAAGACTTCTTGCAACGCTCCCTTGATTACCACGCCAAACCGGTCGCAGGTAAAATTGCCACCGCTATCAGCAAGCCTTGCGCCAGCCAGGAAGATTTGTCGATGGCTTACACACCCGGTGTTGCCGAACCGGTTCGAGCCATTGCTGAAGACCCGGATCTGGCTTACAAATACACCGGCAAAGGGAATCTGGTTGCGGTTATTACCGATGGCACAGCCGTACTTGGTTTGGGTAATGTGGGCGCTCTGGCCGGTAAACCGGTTATGGAAGGCAAAGGCGTTTTGTTCAAGAAATTTGCCGATATAGATGTGTTCGATATTGAAGTCAAAGCGCCTTCGACTGAAGCCTTTATTGATACGGTCGCCAATATTGCCGATACCTTTGGCGGTATTAATCTTGAAGATATTGCAGCCCCGGCGTGTTTTGAGATTGAAAAAGCATTAAAGAAACGGCTGGATATTCCTGTGTTTCATGATGACCAGCATGGTACTGCGATTATCATAGCAGCAGGCCTGTTAAATGCGCTGCAAATACAGGATAAAACACTCGAAACAGCAAAAATTGTATGTTTGGGTGCCGGTTCCGCGGCCATTGCATCAATGGGGCTGCTTATCAAGCTGGGTGCCAATCCTGCCGCCATTCATATGCTGGATCGCAAAGGCGTTATTCATAGTGAACGCGATGACTTAAACGAGTACAAGCAAAAATTTGCCATTCAAACGGATGCCCGGACTCTGGATGATGCCATTACCGCTGCGGATATTTTCGTCGGTGTTTCCGGGCCAAAACTGTTATCAGCAGAGCAGGTTCAAAAAATGGCGGCTAAACCCATTGTCTTTGCCTTATCAAATCCCGAGCCGGAGATACAACCTGAAATTGCAAAGGCTGTAAGAAACGATATTATCATGGCAACCGGACGCAGTGATTTTCCCAACCAGATTAATAATGTATTGGGCTTTCCCTTTATTTTTCGTGGTGCATTGGATGTCCATGCCACGACCATTAACAGTGACATGGAAATCGCAGCAGTCCATGCGCTTGCCAAACTCGCACAAACACCGGCTCCTGCCGAAGTATTGCTTGCCTATCAAACCCAACGACTTGATTTTGGGATAGACTATATTATTCCAAAACCCTTTGATCCACGTTTGAAAAGTTATATTTCATCTGCAGTAGCACGTGCAGCTGTTGACAGTGGCGTAGCACGGAAACCTTATCCATCGCACTACCCTGATAGTGAAGACGTACAAACTGAACAACAACTTTTCAAAGAAGCACAGCCTTTTCTGAAGCGACTGTTAAAATTTTTTAAATAATGGCTTTTATTCAGCTAGCAGCAACTCAACCGCTTTAATATCAGCACGTTGCATGGGTTTGCCATCTATTGAACTTAATGGCGCATGATGTAATCCATGCTTTGCAAAAATAATAATATGCACCGGGATATCATCAGCCAGAAAAGTAAAGGCGGGATAATATTCATATTCATCGGCTTTGATATGCAAACGCTTTTGCTCTTCATCGTACGGGATATGATTGTCGATCAGGAAAATAGCCAGTTCTTCGGAGGTATCAGCGAACAAATGCAAATAAATAGCGGAGTGCGTATCTGCTGTGCCATTTAAAACGGCTCCGACCAAACGTGGGTTAAATTTTTCAAAAAAGTGCATTGCCTTCAATGCTGTCAAACGTAATCTTTTTAACTGTTCGGGCTGGCTATCAGCCCGAAAAATATGCTGGTAGGTAATTAATGCCTGCTGGATCTCCTTGTTTGAAGGAAGGTTCACCGGCTCAACCACGCCTAACTGGCTAAGAGCCTTATTCTTTGCCAGTTGAAAATCCTGGCTTCCTGTCTGCGCAATATACTCAGCCGCGAGCTGAGCCAATCGCTCACGTATTTGCCAACCTTTATTTTTACGTTGTGGCACTGAGCCTGTCCTCTTATCC
>JALXDW010000458.1:0-802 GCA_027070385.1 Chromatiales bacterium | reverse complement strand
CATCATCGGTGTTGCCTGCGCCATTGCGATTGTTTGACGAATCACCAGGAACCTGATCTTCCTTAAAGTATTCAAACATCGTATCGGTACTTTCAGGCGTTGCCGGCAAGCCGGTACTTTTATCAATGCGAACCGAAACTATACTCGCAGGTTGCTCCAATGGTGTTTCAGGAACACCTTTTAAAGCATCCCGCATGTAAGCTATCCACATAGGCAAGGCTGCAATCGCACCGGTTTCACGGCTGCCCAAAGAGCGAGGATTATCAAACCCAACCCAGCTAATGGTCACTACATGACGATTAAACCCTGAAAACCAGGCATCACGTTGATCATTCGTGGTTCCCGTTTTACCTGCCAAATCTTTACGGTGTAAAACCAATGCGCGCCGCCCGGTACCATAACGTACAACATCTCGCATCATGGTGTTCATTAAAAAAGTGGTAGGAGCACTGAGTACTCGGGGAGCCACTTTAAGTGGTTGTGGACCGGTCTGATCAATAAAGACAATTTCTTTATCTGTTGCTGCGGTATGCGTTGTTGTTGCAGTGACCGGCTCGACAAGGGACTCCTTGTCTTTCAGTGTTGGCATGGCACTGTCTTTATTTTCGGCCTCCGCTGTATTCGCTAACGGATTATCTTTTGTTATCTCTTCCGACAACAGTTTTTTGGCTTGTTGCTCTGCTATTTTAGCTGCTTCGCGCTCCTGTTCCAGTTTAAGTTTGGCCTCCATTTCTTCAACACATTTCACACAGACTTGCGGGCGCTGTTCAAGTGCAACCACCTTTTTATTGGTATCTAAGAT
>JALXDW010000457.1 GCA_027070385.1 Chromatiales bacterium | reverse complement strand
TGCGTGTCGTTTAACAACGTACCAAAGAAACGGTTTAAGGTTTTGTGATCACGGATTTTGTCATGGTCAGGCAGATAACGTTTTAGAAATTTTTTCGACATGCTTGGTTTATTGACACAATTTTGTAAAACAACAAGTTGCTGATTATACGCGACTCGACTTCTTCTGTTGAGTATTATTTGTTACGCTTGAATTGCACTCAATAGGGACAATAAAACTAAAAGGATTTGGCTTGTGCGTCTTTGGGCTATCACATTTTTAGCGGGTATATTCAGCGTTCAGCAACTGTCAACTTTACCGGATATTCGCTGGTTATTTGTTCTTTTTCCGCTCACACTGATTTTTCTCTGCCTTACTGTCAAGCCATTGCAATGGTGTCAGCCCACCGGGGCAAACCGTACTGTAGTGATTGGCCTTGCCGGCCTGATATTTGGTTTTGCCTGGGCAGTCACTCATGCACATTGGATGATGGGGCAGCGTTTATTACCACAATATGAAGGCGTGGATCTGGTGGTGGAAGGCATGGTCGCCTCCCTTCCTGTCACCACGGTCTCTAAAAAATCAACCACCGGTTTTGGCCGGCAGCGTCTACGTTTCGAGTTTACGCCAACCAAAATTATCAGTCCGGATAATATTGCATTCAGCCATTTTCCTGGGCGTATACGTTTAAGCTGGTATTCCCCTGCAGTCATGCTAGAAGCAGGCAGTTTTTGGCGCTTTAATATACGTTTGAAACGTCCCTATGGGCTCAACAACCCGGGTAGTTTTAACTATGCAAACTGGTTGTATTTAAAGCGCATACAAGCGCAAGGATATGTTAGAAATAATGATGAAAATCAACAAATAAAGGATAATACCTCAAGTTTTTTCTTTGCCAAAAAAGTATTAAAACTACGCCAGTATTTGCTGCACAAGCTAACCGCTGATATGGATGTGGGGGCAAATACCGGGCTTATTCGCGCGCTAACACAAGCATTGTTACTGGGCTATCGGGATGGTTTAAAGGCGCAACACTGGCGAACTTTTCAGCGTACCGGCACCGTTCATCTAATGGCCATTTCCGGACTGCATATTGGTTTGGTGGCCGGGTTAATGTATTTTTTAGCCAGTTTTTTATGGCGATTAAGCGGACGGGGTTGTTTGCTGATACCGGCACCACAGTTTGCCGCAATCATGGCTTTGTTGGCCGCAACGCTTTATGCCATGTTGGCCGGTTTTACAATTCCGACTCAACGCGCGTTATTAATGCTATCGGTTGCAATGCTGCATATTGTATTGAAGCGCACACCCTTAGCCACAAGTAAAACCATCGCACTGTCACTGATTCTGGTTTTATTATTCGACCCGCTGGCAGTATTGGCACAAGGGTTCTGGTTATCTTTTCTGGCAGTGAGCCTGATTATCTTTTTTGTGCGGCATCCGTTCGATGCCGTTGAACAAGATGAAAAGCGGGTTTCAACTTTATCAGCTGCAAGGCAGTTTGTTCATAAATTATTGGCCACTGTATTGCAGTTTGGGCGCATACAATGGGCATTAACACTGGCCATGTTCCCGTTGATTTTATATTTTTATCAGTCCTCATCACTGCTGTCCCCGTTGGCTAATTTTATTGCCATTCCCGTTATGAGCCTGGCAATCGTACCGCTCATGTTTACTGCAACACTGTTTTTATTTTTAAATACCGCTGTTGCCAATTTATTTTTTCGAATGGTCGATATTATTTATACTTTACTCTGGCAAGTGTTGGAAACACTGGCAAATGGGGCATTTGCGACATTGGAACTGTCGATAGGGTCGGGATGGTGGCTGTTAAGTTGTTTTTTGGCGGTATTATTATGGTTAACCGCCAGGGGAATGCCGATGCGTGGTCTGGCGGTGATTCTGGTTTTGCCGGTGTTTTTTTATTCGCCAAAAGAGCTTGCACACGGTGAAGCATTGGTAACGGTACTGGATGTCGGGCAAGGTTTATCGGTTGTTGTTCAAACTCAGGCACATACAGTGGTATTTGATACCGGGCCACGTTACAGCTCAAATTTTGACACCGGACGAGCCGTTGTTACGCCTTATTTACGGCAAATGCAGCGTTCTGTTATTGACACATTGGTCATCAGTCATGGTGATAATGATCATATCGGGGGATTAAAGTCGGTTGTTGAATTATTATCGGTCAAGCGTATTCTTAGCAGTATTCCAGGAGAGTTGCACCGAGAGCTGCAACAGCAGCTGCTGCTGCATTCAGCAGAAAAATCAGTCACCGTCTCGGCTTGCCTGCAGGGGCAACATTGGCAATATGATGGGGTGCAGTTCAAAATGTTAAGCCCGATAGAAATTATCGAAGCAGAAAATGGCCATGATGAGAATAACCAGTCATGCGTACTTAAAGTTGTTACACAGTCGGGTTCTGTTTTAATAGCAGGGGATATTGAACGGGAAACGGAATCTTATCTTTATCACAAAATGCCTCGGCAACTGCGGAGTGAGGTGCTGGTGGTACCGCATCATGGCAGTAATACCTCATCGTTGGCCGGCTTTATTCAAACGGTTTCGCCTCAGTACGCAGTGTTTCCTGTCGGTTATAAAAATCGTTACCGCTTGCCCAATAAAAAAGTAATGTATCGTTATCAGCAATCCACACAAGCCCGCTTGTTGCAGACATATGCCACAGGCGCACTCCGTTTCTACTTCCAACGAACCCGCTTGCAGCAACCGGAAAGCTACCGACTACTCCATCAACGGTATTGGCAAACAACTATCAATGAGTGAAATAAAACCGGTGATTGGGAAGCAATGACTTCCTGTTTTAAAGCCTCTTTGGTAGAGTAGGCTCCAATATCGGAACAATTCCCCGACGCAGCGCTTATTTTGTAAGCTATTGATTTTAATCTGTATTCTGTGTAAAGTGACAATAGTAATATTAACGTAAATATTAAAGGTATTAAGTGTGTTTGAGATGATCCAGGCCGGTGGCTGGCTAATGTTGCCACTGTTGTTAAGTTCAGTTGTTGCGGTGGCCATTATTGGTGAACGTTTCTGGTCATTACAGGAAAAACGCATCGTCCCCAAACATCTCGTCGGTCAGGTCTGGCAATGGTACAAGAGCGACTCACTGGACGACAGCCATATCGAAGCACTCAGTAAAAGTTCACCACTCGGGCAGATATTGGCGGCAGGTCTGGTAAACCGTCACCATCCTCGTGCCATTATGAAAGAAAGCGTTGAAGAAAGTGGCCGGCAGGTCATGGTGAATCTTGAAAAATACCTGACTACCCTAGGCACGATTGCACAAATAACACCTTTACTGGGTTTATTGGGAACAGTTCTGGGCATGATCAAAGTCTTTGCTGCCATTACAACGCAAGGGGTCGGGAACCCGGGGGTATTGGCCGGTGGTATTTCCGAAGCACTGATTACTACCGCAACCGGCCTGGTTATTGCTATTCCCAGTTTATATTTTTATCGGCACTTTCGCGCACATGTCCACA
>JALXDW010000456.1:1011-3495 GCA_027070385.1 Chromatiales bacterium | reverse complement strand
AACCAGATGAATCCGCTGGATCAGGATGTCATTGATGTTGTTTCCATGTTATTCGACTTTATTCTTGAAGACCGAAACATACCCAATGCTGCCAAAGCACACATTGCACGCTTGCAAATTCCTTTGTTAAAAGCGGCAATTATTGATAAGGATTTTTTCTCTACCAATAAAAACACGGCCAGACAATTACTTAATGAACTGTCCCACGCAGCAATTGGTATTGTTGATGAATTAGATACAAACAGTCAGAAATTGCTGGATGAAATTGAACGGATTGTAACAACCATTAATGATGAATTTGATGATGACCTGAGTATTTTTGCACGACAAATTGAGCTGTTTCAAACATTTATGGAAAAATACAACAAAGTTGAACAAAAAGTTAGCCACAAAATTGAAAGGAAAATCAAACAAAAAGAAGACCACGCATTGGCCTACCAATGGGTAGAGGATACCATCGAAGATATTCTGGCCGACAAACATTTACCCGAGGTCATGCTCGAACTGGTCAGAGGCCCGTGGAAACGGGTTATGCTGAATACTTATCTAAACAATGGACAAAACAATGATACCTGGAAAAATCAGGTACGCTTTATTGATGTACTGGAATGGTCCATTCAACCGAAACATGAATCACTGGATAGGCAAAAGCTGGCCAATATTATTGGCCAACTGGTCATGACTCTGCGTAATGGCCTGCAGGTGATTCAGGTAACCGATGAAGAAATTAAAGACATACTTTTAGAAATGGAACCGTATCATCTTGCCAGTATAAAAGGGATGTCGGTTAAAGAATATCTGGCTTCACGCACGCCCCACGAATCGTTCCTGTTTGGTGCAGCAACTGATAATGAAACGACAGAAACCGTATCAAGTATTGAAGCAGACCATCAAGATGACAAACAGCCAAACAGCGATATTATTGTTGAAGAAATAGCGTATGAAACGGATGAAAATTACCAGACTGATCTCAGTCTGGATGAAATTGATCAAACCATTCTGAAAATGGAACAGGAGCTGGCCGATCTTGAAGAGCTTGCCACTTCGATTGATGAACAAGGAATACCCGAGCTCAATTCAGAATTAAGCCAACAGACGGACACATCGGAATACAGTGATATTTATGCTGACATGGAAGATGACTTCAGTCTCCTCGGTGACAATGACACAGCAGAAGACGACACCCATTTTAACAAACTCATTACCGAAGATATTATTTTGTCCGGTTATTCTGCCAATGAACACGATACACCGGAAGACCAACCGCAGGATGAATATTTGGAACTGGCGCGCCACCTGGAACAAGGCAAATGGGTTGAATTTCTGGATGACAATAACAAAAAGACCCGTGCAAAACTGGCCTGGAAAAGTGATTTACTCGGCGAATATACCTTTTTAAACTGGAAATTTGACGTGGTTGCCGACAAGACATTATACGGTCTCGCCGCGGATCTGCGTCGAGGCACCGCAACCATCATTGATGATATCCCCTTGGTTGACCGGGCCTTATCCGCAGTCATGAGTTCGCTCACACCAACAGGCAACAGCAATACTCCAGCTTCTTAATTTGGCCAAAATTCGCTTCTGGCCAGTCAAAATATGCCTGTTTTAGCCAAAATGCCATAAAATACCCGAAATATTGCAATTACACGCATAAACCACTTGCCCACTTGAGCCAGTTTTATTACATTTGCGCCTCAAATTTTTAAACCCGACATTCAAAGTCGACATTCCAGTCACGAAGAGAGAAAAACATGAAATTAATTTTATTAGGCGCACCGGGTGCAGGCAAAGGCACCGTAGCAAAATTATTAACCAAAATAGACGGTTCCGTACAAATTTCAACCGGGGACATCTTACGCGCAGCTGTTGCCGCGGGTACAGAATTAGGCAAACAGGCAGAAGCCGCAATGAAAGCCGGTGATCTGGTCTCTGATGAGCTTATCATGGGCATTATGGGCGAACGCCTAAAAGAAGATGACTGCAAAAACGGTTACCTGCTCGACGGTTTTCCACGCACTATCCCGCAAGCGGAAGCCTTGAAAAAATTACTGGCGGATATGGGCGAAGAACTGGATATGGCCGTTGATATTCAAGTACCTAAAGAAGTCATTCTGGACCGTTTAACCACACGCCGTACTTGTACTGACTGTGGTGCGATTTACAATGTTAAATCCAACCCCACCAAAGAAGAAGGTAAATGCGACAAATGTGGCGGCCCGGTTGTACAACGTGACGATGAAACTGAAGAAGCTATCAGTAACCGTTTGGACGTTTACAACAAGCAAACAGCTCCTCGTGCTGACTTCTACAGAAAAGAAGGTTTGTTAATTCAAAGTGGTGACCCTTGGTCTATGACTGGTGCTATTTTAGAGTTACAAGAAAACTATCAAGAGGCCATACAATATGGAGAAAATGCTAGAAAACGTGCTATGAAAAGACACAATCCAGATAAAGTAGTAGAAGATTTAAACAATATATATG
>JALXDW010000456.1:0-1001 GCA_027070385.1 Chromatiales bacterium | reverse complement strand
GCTCCTCTTGCTGACTTCTACAAAAAAGAAGGTTTGTTAATTGAAGTCAATGCAACATCAAGCGATGTGGTTATTGATGCTATCAAAGCCAAACTAGGTTCTTAATACGAAATTATTATTACAGACCCCGGAAAAACCGCTTGCGCTGACACAGCCCAAGCGGTTTTTTTATTCCGTTATGCCGGTGACTTTATATTATTCAAGAACGTTTAACCTGATACGGTTATGCTCATCATCAAAAAAATAGTTCCTGGGTACTTCACCATACCACTGACTATCCACCGTATTAATAATTTCGTCTATCTGTGCCGCACTGAATACCCAATGCTGCTGGTTTTGTAATCCTGTTTTTTCTATCAAGCGTTGTACTTCCTTTATTAAGTTATCCCCATCGGTTGATACAAAAATAAAAGTCCCGCTCATGTAAGTTTTATTTTTACCGAGGCGTTCCAATTCCCTGATACAGGGCGAACAAAAAACCGACCAAAAAACCAACGTGAATGCCTTGCCCTGATACTGGTCAAGAATTTTATGATAACTTGCAGGATGAAAAATATTAATTCTGGTTTCATTTGCATACGCCATAAAAGACATAAGAGAAAAAACCAGCACAAGCCTGATTGAATGTTTTGACATCATTTAGTTTAAAATTTTTAAGGAATAAGGTTGTCCGGGCAGATGCCATGAAGCATAAAATAATTTCCCGTCCGTTAATACGAAAGGATAATCCGGCTTTGCAGCCACCTCAGTAACCAGCAGTGGTTGCTCCCAGTTTTTTCCTCTGTCGACAGATTTCATCATCCACATTTGATAATGTGAATATGCATATTCCTGCCAAACAATAACAACCTCGTTAGCAAGTGTTGCAATATCGGCATGGCTTGCTTTGTTTTTATAACTCCCGACATGAATCGGTCGACTGAATGATTGGCCAGCATTGGAACTGTTGGCATAAAAAATACCATGATTTTTTTCTGCATTATCAAACCACACCGCATGAT
>JALXDW010000455.1 GCA_027070385.1 Chromatiales bacterium | reverse complement strand
TTCATTATTTAAACAATACAACAAAGAACTTAAAAACTAATAGATAACAATGATTTAGTATCATACTATGCTATATTATTGGTTATAATTCATGAATGTTCACTTGTAACATTCGGTTAAAATAAAATGCGTATTTATATGCAAATACAACAAAAGGAACAACAGCCCCGCTATTACCAATTACTGCTGCAACAGGACTTGCTCGACGGCTGGACATTGGTACGTGAATGGGGAAAACAGGGCTCAAGTGGCCGAGTGAAGCGGGATCACTTCCCTTGCAGAAATGATGCTCTCACTGCTTTGGAACGTATTCGCGATGCCCAATTAAGCCGTGGCTTTCGGGTTGTATTTTCACAAGGTACCGATATCAATGATAATGCCCATAGTAACCACTTTCTGGATTGTTAATGGCTAATTACAATGCCGACCAGCTTAAACGTCTCGAACCGGCCTATCTCAGGCAATACGGTTTAAACGAAGCACCTTTCTCAACGCAACACGACGATAAATTTTTATACCTGGATGCTGAACGTCGTCAACGGCTTGAAATGCTGTCACATCTGGTTCAATACAGCAATCTGTTACTTATCGTGAGCGGTGAACGCGGTATTGGAAAAACCAGTTTATTACGCCGTTTTTGCCAAACAGCCGATGATGCCTGGTACCTCTGTGAAGTCAATGCAAATACCATGATGGATGCCGACTCCATGCTGTCAGAGATAGCCCGCGGATTCGGTTTAAATGGGCTACCCAATGATCCCGGCACCGTTCAGGAAATTGTATTTGAACATCTCAAGGCACTGCAAAATGATGATCTGGTACCCATATTACTGATTGATGATGCCCACGAATTACCAAAAGATGCACTTGAAACCCTGTTTTACTTTGCCGATATTGAAGCCGCACAAGGCCATTTACTGCGCATTATTTTATTTTGTGAACCGCAAATTGATATTATGCTGGAATCACCCTCGATTCAGCCATTAAGAGAGCGTATCACCCATACACTGGAAATCAATGCACTTGACGAAAACCAAACCGCTGAATTTATAAAACACCGCATGGCTGTTGCCGGTTTTGAGGGTGCTTCGCCCTTTACCCCCAAAGTCATTCAAAAAATTCATAAAATTGCACGCGGGATCCCGTCACATATTTGTGAACTTGCACATTTACATCTGGATGATGCCGCCAGCCTTACTCATAAAGCCAGTCATGTTGATTTAACCGATACCTCCAGCACAGATTTTAATGATCAGTTCAGCGCTGAAGACCTTGGCTATACACCACAAAACGATTCGCAAACCGATTACAACACCGCTGCATTCAGCACTCGCCATATTGTTTTTATTGCCATTGTTGCAATCGTTTCCATTATTGTCTTTGTTATGCAGGATACGATTAACGAAGCCGTGACACCAACGGATGAATCACTTGCCACGATTAACCGGAATTTACCTTCTGCAATAAAAGAAACACCCCTGCCGTCAACTCAAAAGACAGCACCTAAGGAAATCACTTTAAAAGGTCCCCAGCAACCACCTGCACCTGAACTGGAAGATGCCCCCAAACAAACAACGATCACCACCACCGCGGATAGTGAAAAACAACCCAACGATTCATCCCAGCAAGCCACGCTTGCCAATAATGTTGAACCACAACTGGAAGCTGTTGAGTATGTCCTTAGTGGTATTTCACCCGACCCTGTTGTCGGCAGTAAACAACCACAAACGCTCACCGTTACCGGCAGTGGATTTAAAAGTAGCAACAAACCACCTGCAGTCTGGGTAAGCTGGACAGGAAAAACCAAAGTATTAAAAAAACATCAGTACAAAATTATTGATGACAGTCGTATTGAACTGACCATTACAGTCGGGACGACACCGGATAAATGGAGTATTCAGTTAAAACAAAATGAAATCGAATCAAACCGTTTGTCTTTTCATGTTGTCAAACCAAAAGCAACACCGGCCAGGATCACAATGTTAAGTGGTATTCATGATGAACGCTGGATTCTGGATCAGGAACCCAATCACTTTACACTGCAATTACTTGGTACACACAATAAAGACAGTATTCAAAAATTTGTGAAAATACACAAGTTGAGGGACAAGGTTGCCGTTTATCAAACACTGCGAAATGCCAAACCCTGGTATGCGCTTATTTATGGCAGCTTTGCAACAAAAGAAGCCGCTCTAGAAGCAAGAAAAACCATTCGTAATACAAAAGTAAAACCCTGGTTACGACGCTTTGACAGTGTACAAGCTAAAATCAATACAGAGAAAACAATCCATAAACCTGTCAAACCGGTAAGTAAAGCAAAACCGATAATACCTTCTACCATTATAACCAGCCCACCAATTACAAAAGTACAGGATTCTGCCGACTGGTTATGGAGTCAGGATCCACGACATTACACGTTGCAACTACTGGGTGGCCGCAATGATAAAAGTATTCAGCAGTTTATTCGTAAACATAAATTAAAAGGTAAAGCCGTGTATTTTCATACGCGTCATAATCAACGTGACTGGTATGCACTGGTGTATGGCAGCTATAAGAATCGTCAACAAGCTTTACAAGCCATCAAGACACTGCCCGCTGGCTTACAAAAAACGTCACCCTGGGCTCGCAGTTTCGCGAGTATCCACAAAGATCTGGATCAGTCGCAGTAATGCAAAGGCAACGTTCCTTCTGCCCATAAACGAAGCATCATTACTGTTTACTCAATTCCTCATAAACAAAACCATGCAATACCAGCCTGTCTTTCTCTTCTACAAAACGAAACTCCAGTCCATACGAGTAACTTCGTTTATTATCAGCCTCTTCCGTTTCCACACGACGTACTGTTGCCAGTATTTGTAAATACTGCTCAACCCCCCCGACGGTTAACCTGGCCGACATACTGATATCGTCACCAACACTACCAATCGGTGTTATGGTCGACAGCTTTGCTCCACCAGTGCTGATATCCGTTAATTTAGCAGAAACAGAATCGTCATTGTTTTTATCCGGGTCACCATTTTGTACTGAAACGATCAGCTCAACATTGACTCGCTGTGCATTGCGCACCACAACCGACTCTACTTTTTTTGGATAAGACAGATGCAAGTAGGGGTAAGGGCTCGCTTTGCTCTCCATAACCGTCACATTAAACGCATAAACCGTTTGCCCGGAAAATAACCGGACGATAAAGAGCTGACCGTTCACTACGCGAATCAAATCACCGTTTGCCCGCGGCATTGTAACCAGTATACTTTTGTCGTCACGATAACCGATCAGTTTGACAAAAATACGTTCATCCGTCTTGCTGGAAGGATCCTGAAGTTGAATGCTCTCGCCAATATTGACTTTTATCTCATTAAAATTTATCGACATTTTATCTACAACCATTTTCCATAATAAAAAGCATACCAACCATCAATATCGGCATGTTCTGCGTTATTTTTAATAAATCAGTTATATACCGCTCTTTCTCCCATTGTAACGCTTCTCGCGTCAATAT
>JALXDW010000454.1 GCA_027070385.1 Chromatiales bacterium | reverse complement strand
AAAATGGATGGCCCGCAACGGCTGGATCATATCGGATATATTTTAAAACAACCGGAAGATGTCGATAGCTGGTATGAATTTTTAAAAAGCCATAATATAAAAATGCATTCACAACCCAAAACACACCGTGATGGTGCACGCAGTTTTTATTGTGCTGACCCGGATGGCAATGTTGTGCAAATGATTTATCATCCACCTATTTCAAATATTTGCTGATGTCATCAGATAAAATTGATACAAAATTTGATCAGCAACATATCTGGCATCCGTATACTTCGTTACCTGCAAATATTAAGGCCTACCCGGTGGCATCGGCAAACGGTGTCCGCTTAAAACTGCAAGATGGCCGTGAGTTGATTGATGGTATGGCATCGTGGTGGTGTGCCATTCATGGTTATAATCATCCTGTTTTAAATCAGGCGATAAAAGATCAAACCGATAAAATGGCACATGTGATGTTTGGTGGCTTAACCCACCAACCGGCTATCGAGCTTGCTAAAAAATTAATCTCAATTACTCCTGCAAGTTTACAGAATATTTTCTTTGCCGACTCGGGTTCGGTCGCGGTAGAAGTGGCCATTAAACTTGCACTGCAATACTGGCAGGCAAAAAATAAACCCGCCAAAAATAAACTACTTAGTCTGAAACATGCCTATCATGGTGATACCTTTGGTGCGATGGCGATTTGTGACCCGGTAAATGGTATGCACTCTCTGTTTAGCAATGTGCTGGCACAGCATTACTTTGTTGATGCACCTTATTGCGGTGAAGAGTTTCACGAAGATGATATCAAAAAAGTAAAACAACAACTGGAACAACATCATAAAAATATTGCTGCACTAATTTTAGAACCACTGGTACAAGGTGCAGGTGGTATGCGAATCTATAATCCTGAATATTTAACTCAAGCACGCAAGCTTTGTGATGAGTATGATGTATTACTGATTACTGATGAAATCGCAACCGGCTTTGGCCGCACAGGAACAATGTTTGCCTGTGAACAGGCCGATATCAGCCCGGACATTATGTGTGTAGGCAAGGCCTTAACCGGCGGTATGATGAGTTTGGCAGCCACTTTAATGACAAAAGAAATAAGCCAGACTATTTCACAAGCTAAGCCCGGTGTTTTTATGCACGGCCCTACCTTTATGGCAAACCCGTTAGCCTGTGCCGCTGCCAATGCCAGCATTGATTTACTGTTAAGCTCCAACTGGCAGGAAAATGTTTTACGTATCGAAAAAACACTAAAAGATAATTTAACTGAGTGCAGTGATTTAGAACAGGTAAAAGATGTTCGCGTTAAAGGGGCCATTGGTGTAATCGAAACACATAAACCTGTTGACCAGGCATGGATGACACAAGAATTTGTAAAACGTGGTGTCTGGGTTAGGCCATTTAGTAATCTGGTTTACATTATGCCCGCTTATGTTATAAATAATGACGACCTTGTAAAAATCACATCCTCAATGTATGAAATAGTCTCTCAACAGCTCTGATAGCCAACTGGGAATACTGGTTAATGAATAACAAGATTAAACGTAATGATCCCTGCCCTTGCGGAAGTGGAAAGAAATATAAAAAATGTTGTGCTGCTAGCAACACAATAGATTCTGAAGCTCAATTCAATTCTGCTTTGCAAGCAATACAAAAAGGGCAGTTTAATCATGCAACAACATTATTACAAAGCATTGTTTCTCGCGAACCGCAACATGCAGATGCACATCACTACCTTGGGCTGGCCTTGCTACAAACCGGCAACCAGAACCAGGGCACTAAAAGCATAAAACACTCCATTAAGATCCAACCCCATGATCCTACTTTCTTATCCAATTATGGACTCATTCTCCTTGAGCAAGGGAATATTGCAGAAGCTGAATCTTTTTTCAGACAAGCACTCAGTCTGGATTCAAGTCATATTCTTTCAAAATACAACCTTGCTATTCTTCTTGAAAGAACCCTACGCTATACTGAAGCAAGAGTACTCCTGGAAACGCTGCTGAAGAATCACCCCAACGACTTTGACCTGATAGCTCTGTATGCACGGGTACTTGCCGGTCTGGAACAATGGAGTAACGCTATTGCTATGTTCGAAAAGGCACTAAAAATAAAGCCTGAAGATATAAGTGTTAATACTGAATATTGTAATTTATTACGCATAACCAACAATCCCGAAAAAGCCATACATAGATATGAGATGCTCTTAAAATCTAACCCCGATAACAGTAAGCTGATACTTAACTATGCAAATTTCTGTGAAGCGGAAAATCATCTCGATAAAACAGAACAATATCTGGAACAAGCAGGGAAATTACAAAACACTGACCTGGACAGATTGTTGTATGAAAAAGGACGTTTATATAGAAGAAAAAAAGAATATTCCTCTTCTATCCATTATCTTGAACAGGTAAATATTAACAACCTTGGGCACCATCTGAAAACCTCATATTTCTTTGAGCTGGCAAAGTCTTATGATAAAGCAAACAGATATAATGATGCCTTTTCTGCTTTTGAAAAAGCCAATAACCAGACATCCGTTTTTTTTAACCACAAACAGGATATTAAGCAGGAAAATGAACGTTACAATAAGATTAACAATGTATTAAACCAAACCAATTTAAAAGAATGGTCAAAATTATCACCAGCAGCAAGCAAAAATGGCCCTGAACCTGTTTTTATTGTGGGCTTTACCCGTTCAGGCTCAACGCTGGTTGAACAAATTCTTTCCTCGCATAAAAATATTAGGGCTGGCGGAGAGTATACTTTTATTTATGATATACAACAGAATATATCTGACATACTTAATTCAGATAAAGAATACCCGGATGCACTACTTGCTATTAAAGGCCCGCAGGAACTAGCAGAACTTAGAACCGCATATAAAAGCTTATTGGATAATGCTATAGATAATAAAAGCAATCAGTATTGGATAACAGATAAACGCTTGTTAAATTCAATGGAGCTCAACCTGATATATTTATTGTTCCCACAATCACCAGTTTTACATATTGTCCGACACCCTCTGGACGTTTGCCTGTCAACATATTTTTCTAATTTACCCTTACACCCCTACTCAAACGATTTGCTTGCAACTGCACATAAATTTGTACAGGTTATCAATCAAATTGAATACGTAAAAAAAATAACAAATATTAAAATAAAAACAATAAAGTATGAAAAATTAGTGGAGTGTCCTGATGACAATATCAGATCCCTAATTGAATTTATTGGTGAACCCTGGGATAACGCTTGCCTGAATTTCCACAAAAACAAACGGGTAGCCAAAACAGAAAGCTATGCACAGGTAAATCAACCTTTATATAAATCATCCTTAAATAGATATAAAAATTATAAAGACCCGATTAAAGATATTATCCCCATTTTGGAACCTGTTATATACGAGCTGGGATATACAATATAAACTATTTAAAACCGAATAACTCTGCCAGTTTTTCACCGGGCTCATCGACCACCATAAAAGCTTCACCCACCAGGAAGGCGTTGACTTTATTATCGCG
>JALXDW010000453.1 GCA_027070385.1 Chromatiales bacterium | reverse complement strand
TTCATCTTTGCTGAAATTACCAAGTCGTAATGATTCAGATTTAATATTAAAACAACTACCTCCAGTGATAATGTCTCCGTCACTTCGATGGATTCTATAATCTTTAATATCCCGTACACCACAGAGGATTAAAGATATGGGGAACTTATGAGGCCTGTTATTATACCCCGTTCGTAACTGTCGAAGAACAGAAATAAGGGTGTTTGTAGTACTTGCATATCAAAATATCCACGATTGTCATTCTGATACGAATATTAATGAGAATCATTCTCATTGTCAATATAAGAAGGGCTTAATATTAAAATCAGCCCCCTTTCTATCATAAACTGAATGAAATCCGATTACTTTTGTGGCCGATAGCTCAGATTAGAGCAAGCAGAATGCACAAGAGCCGATTATTTTTTCAGGCAAATTGATACACAACTTCAACTTCATTTCCTTTACCCTTGTATTCAACATGTTCAGTCGCATCTTTTGCAACAAAACCATCGCCCGAGTCTTTCATGTTAATTTTTAAAAATGCAATGTCATCAAAAACAAATTTTTCTAATGCAATTTCAATATTGGCATCTGCCAGTTTATCCAGCCGTAATTCCCGTTCTTCCAGATACTCTGTAAAACCATCCGGCTCAGCTTTCAAGCTGGAATCCAGCTTTAATAAACCATGATCCAAAGCATTGTTAAATAACTCTGAAAAAATCAGAAAAAGATTTTGCCTGTGTTCTTTTATATCTTCGAGTTCCTGAATCTGACTTAACAAAACCGGTACAGGATCAACCTTTTTCAAACTGTTGGCATGAACATTAAAATTCCACTGCCATTCAAGCTGAATATTTGTATCTTCGGATACAAAAAAATCAACAACACTGTCATTATGCGTTATCATCTTGGCCGGGTAATCCTGTTCATCAACCAGTAAGTGGTGGGTACAGGGGATTACAACCAGACTGATATCATCTTCCTGAGTATGACCGTCTGTGAATTGAATAAGATCTTTTTCAAGCTTGACCAAAATATCTTTTGTTTCGGTATGAACCAGTTGTTGTTCAAAACGTTTTTCACCATACATATCATTACTGGTATTACACGCTTCAATGACACCATCGGTATACATGACCAGTGCATCCCCTTCTTTTAAGTCAAGGTGCAACGGTTTTTCATTATCAATTTTATCCAGAATACCTAATGCCAGGTGTGTTGCCGGGAAATGGTTTATAATCTCATGTTCTGCATTCAAGTGAATAATATCCGGAATACCACCGTTCCAGATTTTGGCTGACCGGACATCCGCGGCGATACTGATGGCACCCACGGCAAGAAATTTATCAGCGGGTAGCAAATACTCCAACTTGCGATTTAATTCTTTCAGGATTTTACTCAGTGTAAAACCTTTTTTTGTCATTGTTCTGAATACTTCAGCCGTTGGTAATGCACCGATTGCTGCCACCAGGCCATGACCGGTAAAATCACCCAGCAGGATATATAACTCACCGGATGGGCTACGTGCACTCATGAGAATATCGCCACTGAAAGTAACTGCGGGACGTAACATAACGTGCAACTTGTCCAGTTCAACGTTATCGGCCATAACCACGTCACTGAAAAGCTGCTCGGCAATTTCTTCATCACGCAGTATTTGCATATGGTGTCGGGTTATTTCACGATGCAGGTCACGTACCCGTTCCAACGCATCCACTTTTGCTTTTAATAAAGTATGACTAAATGGTTTTGTTAGAAAGTCATCGCCTCCAGCGGCAACGCATCTTGCAAGTTCTTCTTCATTGGTAATGGCTGTCAGGAATATAACCGGAACAAAGCGTTCACCACAAAGTGATTTAATCTTCATGGTTGCCTCATAGCCATCCATTTCAGGCATCATGACATCCATAAAAATAATGTCTGGGGATTCCTGTCTGAATTTTTCCACCGCTTCCAGACCGTTCACTGCAGATATAATCTCATAACCCTGCTTTGATAGATGAGCCTCAAGAATCAGGCGATTTGTCGGTTCATCATCAACTATAAGCGCTTTGCCTTTAAAGCTGATATCATCAGCAGGTATTGTTTCTGCAGCATGACTCATATATAAATCTCACAGTTTGATTTTCAGTGATAACGATGACATAAGAGCAAATAAAATTATGTGATATTAAATACTTTATCAAAATTTGCTATTGTTAAAACACGTTTGATTTCATCATTGGGCTTCTCAATAACAACATTGCTATTGGCATGTTTTTTCAGAAGTAACAACATCCCCAATGCAGAACTATCAAGATAATCTGTATTACTTAGATCAACCTTGAAACTTGTGTCACTATTAATATCTTTATACGCATTTCGAAAATCTTTATGTACAGAAAAATCAAATCTGCCATCTACCTTAATGGTTATGATTTTTCCGTCATCACTTTCAGTTACTAAAATACTCATTTTTGTCTCCTTGTTTCAGAATAAATCCACTTCAGTTTCATCCAGGTTATTTGAACCGACTACACTCCCATGCTCATTTTTCCAGATACCCCTGACCTTGTTTACACCCTTGCGAACCGCATTAATATATTCAACTGAAGAACCGGTTATTTTATGAATAACCGCACTGTGTATTTCATTGGTTATATTGCTGATGCGTTGACTTCTATCAGAGGCTTCTGATAACACTTGAGTAGTGATATCTTCAAACTGTAATACCCTGATGGTATTCGCAATAACACTTTCAATTTGTACTGCAATATCTGCAACTTCTTTAATGGTGTGGGAAAAATAACTGTCCATTTTATCGATCGCTGAAAGTGCTGTTTTAATTTCATCCTGTGATTCAATACTGGTTTTCATATCCCTTGATGCCATGTCGTGTACTGTTGCATTGACTAGATCAATGGCCGACTTTGCGCCATAAGCTTTTTCTGCAATTTGATCATTAAAAGTAGCAGCACGCGCTGATAAACTACGTACTTCATCAGCGACTACGGCAAAACCGCGTCCTGTTTCACCGGCTCTTGCGGCTTCTATTGCAGCATTTAAAGCAAGCAAATTGGTTTGATCTGCAATGGTTTTTGATTCATCCAGTAAACTGAATATACCATCCAGTTGTGATTGCATTTCATCCAGATTATGTGCTGTTTCAATACTTTGAGTACTGCTATTCATTAATACGTCAATAAAACCGGCCATGATATTTTCAGTTGTTTGTGCAAACTTGTGTATATTAATGATATCCGGATCATCATTTACATTGATTGAGCGCGCTACTATTGATTTAACCATTTCATCTTCACGCTGTATCAACTGGTTCATTGACTCGAATCCCTTTGATAAATTACTCACCGCCTCAGACAGGATTGCTTTAACACGTTCGACATCAGCTTGGATAATATCCAGTTCTGTCGAATAAGCCTGATCAATATCAGTTAAAAGTAATTGTAAGGATTGTTGTACTTCAGCGTCATCAGGAGTTTTCAGGGCGGAGTTATCGGAAGGAACCTTGGGGTTGAAATATATCCATACGGCAAAGAACAAAAC
>JALXDW010000452.1 GCA_027070385.1 Chromatiales bacterium | reverse complement strand
TATGACCAAGGCACGGCAAATACAGCTTGATCGTAGTCAGTGCGCGAATAGTCAACTTGACAATAACAGTATTAAAAAATATTGCTCTCTCGATAAAACCGCTGCTGCTTTACTGGAAACCGCCATTGAAAAATTGGGACTGTCTGCACGTGCTTATCAACGTATTTTGAAAGTTGCAAGAACCATTGCTGACCTGGAAGACGAACAACAAATTAATACTAAAATTATTTCGGAAGCGATTTCATACAGGCGCCTGGATAGAGCCGCGGTTTGATATCAGGCAAACATCCATTTCTTGTTCATTAGCCAATTTTCAATTTCATTCACTGGCAGAGGTCGGCTCATAAAAAACCCTTGCGCCACATCACAATGATAAGCCTGCAACATTGCATAAATTGTTTTATTTTCTATGCCTTCGGCAACGACACGATAACCAAGATTGTGCGCCAAATCGATGGTTGATTTTACGATAACGCTATTATCTCTGTCAGTATCCATATTCATAACAAAAGACTTATCAATTTTTATTTCATCAACCGGTAAGGATTTTAAATAGGATAAAGAAGAATAACCTGTACCGTAGTCATCAATACTGAGTTTTACTCCTAATGATGAAAGGTGGTTTAAAATATTCATTGCCGTTGCCGGATCCTGCATGGTTGAATTCTCGGTTACTTCCAGAATAATTTTTGCAGGGTTAACATTATATTTTTCAAGATTCAATTTAACCAGTGCAACGAATGAACTGTCGTTCAAATCATAGGTTGAAATATTAATTGATATGGTAAGGTCGATGCCTATGGCTGACCATTTTTTCCATTGCAGCATGGCTTTTTCTATCACCCATGTTGTTAATAATCTTATCGTACCGGTTTTCTCTGCTGTTGGAATAAACGTATCAGGAGAAACAGGGCCGTATTCCGGGTGTATCCAACGAATCAATGCCTCGCAACCGGCAACGCTATCAGTACCAAGATCTATCTTGGGCTGATAGTAAAGTTCGAGTTCATCATTTTCCAGACCTGATTTTAATTCAGTCATTAAATTTAAACGGTACTTTGTTTCATAGTCATATGAAATATCATAAATCATATAATCCTTGAGTTCCTGACGCGCATGATAAAGTGCATTGTTTGCATGCTGAATTAACTCATCAGCTGTCTCACCATGATTTGGAAAATATGAAACACCGCCACGCATAATGATGTCGAACATGATGTCTGACAAATCTATTGGTGCGAGTAAACTTTCTGCACAGCGTCCTATAACTCGGTCAATATCATCCAGTGTTCTGAAAATAGGAACAATAATTGCGAATAAGTCTTCTCCCAATCGCGACAAGGCAGTACCACTGGTTGCATCCTGAATAATAGAAACAGTATCTGATGTGCGCAAAATATTTTTTAAACGTGCTGTAATTTTTCTTAATAGCTCTTCATAGGCATGATGGCCAATGACATTATCAATTTCAGTATAATTGTCAAAACCTAAAACAATAACGGCAACATTTGTTTTATTGCGTTTGCTTGCCAGTATAAATTGCGACAATCTGTCTTCAAATAAATGTCTGTTAGGCAGCCCTGTGACACTGTCATGCAACAGGTTATCCTGTAATTTTTCTTCTGCTTCCTCTTTTTGTCTGACAATATGCATCAGACTATCGGCCTGTTCATTGACCAGATAATCAAGTGATTTATTTTTTAGAAGTAGCTCCTTATAAAAGGTACTCATGGCAACAATCGTATTGATTCGTGCCAGCATTTCAATATGGTCAAACGGTTTTTCAATAAAGTCTTTAGCTCCACATTCAAGCACTTTAACCTTGATTTCAACATCATCTTCACCGGTTAAAACAATAACGGGGAGGTATTCGGCATTGCATTCTTTTTTTAACATTGCCAACACATCAAAACCATTCATGCCCGGCATATTCAAATCCAGCAATACAACATCCGGGTTCAATTTATTAAACAGGAATACCGCTTGTTGTGGTTCGCGACTCAGATGAATATTTTTAAATTGTGCACCGCGTAAAATAGCATCGATCAGACCTAGCGTTGCTTCATTGTCATCAATGGCTAAAATAACGGCGTCTTTATTCTCGGCTATCAATTTCATTTGATTAAACTTGGCACTGCCCTTCACTATCTGTCATCTAAGTGGCCAACATAATCCGTTTTGAAATATTGACAATAGTGGCGATCGTGGCCTCTAATTCATCAGATTGTTGCTGGCTTTGTTGTTCTGCTTTTTTACATTGTTCATATAACAGTGGGTAACCATAATTCCCTGATAACCCCTTCAGCTTGTGAAGCAGTTGCTTCAGTCCAGCACTGTCAGCATTAAGCAGTGCTTTATCCATTTCCGCTAAATATCCTGGAATACAGGCAATAAATTTATCAATCAAATCGGGGAATGCCGGGTTTTTATCTGCGAGTAGTGCTGAATAGATCGGTTCAATATTTTCGTTTTTACTCAATGGCCCTTACCGACTCATGATACTGATATACCCAATACCCATATCGGCAAAAATATTAAGGACTTTAATGGCCGGGGGTCTATAGAACGCCTGTTTGAGATACAAACAGGCTGTAAGCTACTAAAATATAAAGAAAATTAAATATTTCTCAACTCGTTGCTATTTGTTTTTTTAAATAACTGTAATAAAAAACAGGAATAACAACCAGGGTCAGCAGCGTTGAAACCAGAATACCGGCAATCAGGGAAATGGCCAGACCGTTAAAAATCGGATCATCCAGAATAAAAAAGGCTCCCATCATCGCAGCTAAACCGGTTAACACGATGGGTTTGGCGCGCACTGCGCCCGCACGGATCACTGCCTCTTCAAGTGCCATCCCTTCAGCAATTTGCTGATTGATAAAATCCACCAGCAAAATGGAATTGCGGACAATAATGCCTGCCAGCGCAATCATTCCAATCATCGATGTTGCCGTGAACTGCGCACCAAGCAGTGCATGTCCAGGAAATACGCCAATAGCCGTTAATGGAATAGGTGCCATAATAATAATAGGCACAAAGTAAGAGCGGAACTGCGCGACAACCAATAGGTAAATCATAATCAAACCAACTGAATACGCAATCCCCATATCGCGAAATGTTTCGTAGGTAACTTGCCATTCACCATCCCACTTTAAGCTATACTCATATGGATTTTCGGGTTGTGATATCAAAGATTGTGCAATGGGTTTGCCATACACAATGTTTTCTTTTTCCAATGCCGAATACATATCGGCCATGCTGTAAAGTGGACTGTCCAACTCACCGGCCGCATCGGCTGTCACATACACAACCGCCAATAAATCTTTATGATAAATAGTATTTTGTCGTGAGGTTTTTTTAATTCGAACCAAATCTTGTAAAGAGATTAACTGTCCTTTACGATTTCTTACTTTAAAAGCAAGTAAATCATCTATCTTCGCTTTAGCTTCTACTGCATTGTGCAAGCGAATAGGTAATGGATACTTCACTTTTCCGGTATGCAAATAGCTGACATCATCACCATTC
>JALXDW010000451.1 GCA_027070385.1 Chromatiales bacterium | reverse complement strand
TAGCACCCACTATCGAAACGATGGCATGCCTACGTGAGAAAATACGATTGCTTGCCGACACGTCTTATTTTAATGTAGATAGAAGGTTTTCCTTTGTGTCACATGCATGATAATAAATCGGGTATGTTGTCATGTATTGATTCGTCAACACATGATAGCACTCGACTTAATCAGAAAACCCCTAAAATTACTCTTAGCCCAAAAGCAGATGCAGACTATCTTTCAGTGCATTATGGTTATCAGCGTTATTTACAATACCGGAAATTACCAGCTTGCAAGGGCTGTGCCCGGTTAACAACTTGCCCCGGTATTCATCAGCTGTTAACAGAAAAAATCATTCCTTTACCCCTTGTTTCCTGACGACAGATACTATTATTGAAACTGTTTATTGAATCGAAAAAATGCCCGAATCAACTAATAATAAAATAGTAAAAAAGAATGTTCACTTAACAGAAGCAGAGGAGCTGCTTGACATTCTGGACAGGGATGGGGTGATTATATTAACCAATGTGCTCTCGGAAGAAAATACATTAAAGGCAGTTAAATTTGGTCAGGATATCGTTAAGCAGGCATTATCAAAAAAAGAACATTACACTACATTTGATGATTACGGAAAGAATGAGTCGTTGTTAAGAGCTGTTAATTTACAAGATAGTTTAACCGAAGCTGAATTTTTACTTCCAGTTGCTATGGTTCCCATTATAAAGGCTATTTTTGATAGAACAGGCATAAGCTATACACTAGAAAATACAGATGCTACCACATCATTTCAGACAGCAGGGATGGCAGCTCATATTTTATTATCGGGAGCAACAGCCCGGCCATTGCATCGTGATATTGAACATTTATTTAATGGTGTCTTTACAGAGCTGCCGGCCTACTCTGTTGCCATGCATATTCCTGTTACTTCATTCAATGCAACTACCGGTGCAACCCGGATTTTGCCGGGCAGTCATCGTATGGGCAGTCCAGTATTTTCAAAATCACGAATAATTTTCGACAAGTTAGCTGAAACGGTTGTAGCAGAGCCGGGTGATATTATACTTTTTGATAACCGGGTATGGCATGCGTCTGGAACAAATTTAAGTGATGCACCAAGAGTTATGCTGTCGGTATTGTATATGGCCCAATGGCTTGGGCAAGCCGAATGTAAAGTCAGTCAGGATGTTTACAAACAGTTGCCGGATATCATAAAGAACAGTGTCTCTGTATAGCTGTATATTCTGAATAAAGGTTTTATTATATCATTATGGCTTGTTGCTTATGGAATCGTTCATTGTGAAACCGGTATAAAGTGATACTTTGGAAAGTCCCTGTTCAGGACTGAATCCGAATGACAGACTTGAAGGATAAAGTTTGATCGATTGGCCGTTTTCCAGTTGTAAATCATTGGTTACATCCTGAAGATCAAGGCCAATTTCAGATAACGGTTTTTTGCAGATACTGACAGTTTTCTCTACGGTCAGTTTTTCCGGGAAAGCAGAACCTAGTTGCAAGTGTATTTTTGTTGGGCCTGGCTGCGGATTATCGGTTAAGGGATTGTATACAGAACAAATCCAGATAGGTGAACGGGATTGGCTGAAAAAAGAAGATATCTTGTTTACAGTTTTCTCCAACACGCTGACATCTTTTTCAGTTTCGGCCGTATGCAAAGCCTGTTTCATATCCTGCAGATTAAACCCATTATCAAAAAACAGATAGGTTTTAAGATATGGGGTTGAAGATTTATCAAAATCCAGTCCCAGTATTTCGGGTTGGGCTATATCGCCAAATATTGCTTTTAACTTTTGCAAACGCTGGGTTGATGCACCTAACATTGCGGTTACTTCAATGGTTTTCTCCCATAGTACATTACGATGTGCCTTTCCCAGGTTCCAATATGCCGATATTCTGTGACCTTTAGGAGTGTATTCAATTGCTGGATGAAGATATTTGACGGCAGGGCTTCTAAATCGAGAGGGATCATCAAATATGTAGTGTGATATTTTTTGAAATTGATCATGGCCATATTTCAGATTACGTTTGAACAATGCCATGCTGTATATGATATTTATCCATGGAGAAAAAGCTGGTCTGCGTAGGTCTATGCAGGCCTGTAACTTGCGTGATGAATTATCAAGAAGCTCATAGCGAAAAGCAGGCAGTGCCGGGCTATCTAAAATTTGCGGGTTTGTTAGTATATCTTCATTCCAGCATTTAATATCATTAATAACCGCAGTCACGAGATGTTGTGTCGCATTGGTTTGTGAAAATGCAGCAATGACTTCCTGAGCATAGACAGGTTGTTTTTGTGGTTGATATATTTCTGGCATATGTCTGTTGCTATCAAATATAAATACAAGGTGAGACGGTTATATCAGTATTTTTCACGATGAATTTTATTACATTTTTAATTCGTATGACAATGATAAATCATGCTGGTACTTTGTTAACATAAACAGGGTAATGTATTGATGTAAAATAGTTCCTGATTATACACAAAAAATATCATCTTCAATTATTATAAGATATAGTTGGATTGCCGTATGCAGAGTAGAATAGCCAGATGAAAAAATATATTCCAGAACCTATCGATACTTTAGATATTTCACTTGATATGGCATTAGAAAATTTACAGGAACTGCTGGCCAAAAATATTCATGAGGTTTGGGCGAAGAGTCGGATCGCCAGCGGTTGGCAATATGGCAAGACAAGAGATGATTCAAAAAAACAACATCCATGCCTGATTCCGTATGAACAACTCAGTGAGGAAGAAAAAAACTACGACAGAAACAGTGCCATTGAAACACTTAAATTCATTCTTAAACTGGGTTACCGGATAATACCACCGGATACAGTATCTTTATCCGAGCAACAACTCTCTGCTGTACAGCTGGAAATGGACAACATTCTCAACTGCAAGATTTTATCCGGGCTGGTGTCGCTATGGCAAAACCATAATAAAACAACCTGGCAGGCCAACCCGGAAGTTTATTATCAGTTAGCATTAAATTTTCTCAAACATAATGAACCCTTGCTGGCTTATGATGTGCTGGCCGAAGGTATCGCAGCATTTCCCGAGCCTGCTGTTCTTACTGATAAAAACAGGGCGTTATACATTCGCATGAATCAGCAACAGGCACTGGCATTGGCCGAAACCGGGGCTGTGCGTGAAGCGGCAAATATATTAACGATGTTGGCTGAGTATGAAAACAATATAGATGCTGAAACATTTGGACTGCTGGGGCGGGTTTACAAGGAAATGGGCTTGTCCGAGGCAGCGTTAACAGAAGAAAAAATTGCATACCTGGAACAGGCCTTTAATTATTATTTTACCGCTTTTGAGTCGGCTGTCGCTAGAAACAATCATGATGATGCCTATTATAATGGTATCAATGCCGCAACTGTTTCGCTTTTTAAAGGCGATATGGAACAGAGCCGAAACATTGCCCAACAGGTTGCAGCTATATGCAGGCAGGTCATTGCGGATTGTAAAAACATGTCAACGGATGTGATGTACTGGGTTGATGCAACCCTGGGCGAAGCCGAGTTATTACTGGGCAAC
>JALXDW010000450.1:1438-3546 GCA_027070385.1 Chromatiales bacterium | reverse complement strand
GGCTTGGACATTCCACTGGAACAGCATAATGGGCCAATGAGTGCCGTGGCACCGGGCTGGAAGTTACGGGTATTGCTGGCACAGGCGTTATTTTCTGACCCGGATATTTTATTACTCGACGAACCGACGAATAACCTCGACATTAATACCATTCGCTGGCTGGAAAATATTCTGAACGAACGTAGCAGCACCATGTTGATTATTTCGCATGATCGCCACTTTTTAAACAGTGTTTGCACCCATATGGCGGATCTGGATTACGGTGAGATTCGTATTTACCCGGGCAATTACGATGCCTATATGACCGCATCAACCGCAGTGCGTGAGCGTCAGTTAGCGGATAATGCCAAGAAAAAAGCACAAATTGCCGAACTGCAAACGTTTGTCAGCCGCTTTTCAGCCAATGCTTCGAAGGCCAAGCAGGCCACATCGCGTGCCAAACAGATTGAAAAAATCAAACTCGAAGACATTAAACCCTCCAGCCGGGTGAATCCTTTTATTCGTTTCGAACAGTCGAAAAAGTTGTATCGATTAGCACTGGAAGTAAAAGATTTGGCAAAGGGCTTTGATGGTCAATCGTTATTCAGCGATTTGAATATGCTGGTTGAAGTGGGAGAGCGAATTGCCATTATCGGGCCGAATGGGATTGGTAAAACAACCCTGTTGCGTACGTTGGCCAATGATCTTGAACCGGACAGTGGTATTGTTAAATTATCCGAAAACCACACTTTGGGATATTTTGCACAAGATCATGCCGATGATTTCGACAAAGACATGAATCTGTTTGAGTGGATGAGTCAGTGGCAGCAGGAAGGTGATGACGAACAGGTGATTCGGGGTATTTTAGGTAAAATGCTGTTTTCACAGAGTGATATTAACAAATCAGTCAAAGTGATTTCCGGTGGCGAGCAGGGCCGCATGCTGTTCGGTAAATTAATGCTGTTAAAACCCAATATTCTATTAATGGATGAGCCCAGCAACCATTTGGATATGGAATCCATTGAATCACTGAACTATGCGCTTGAAAACTATCCCGGTACATTGATTTTTGTCAGTCACGATCGGGAGTTTGTGTCTTCTTTGGCGACACGAATCATTGAAATGAAGCGAGATGGGTTGGTGAACTTCAGTGGCAGCTATGAGGACTACTTACGCAGTCAGGCACTTGAACAAGCCGGCTAGCGGGACATGAAAAGCTTAATATTAGCATTTACTTATATTTAAAATACAGGCCAAATATTTTGTACTAAACATGACCAATATTTAGAGATCGCGTATACTGTTTTTCATAAGTAACAAAGATCGTGCGAACCGTTCCCCGCGAGGCAATACTCTTTATCACTTATTTGTTTAAGTGGCCGGTATTCGCTATTAGTTCGTTATGATTCTTTCAGATATTTAAAAGAATGGTTAGCGATGAGAGTGATTTGTCCATCATGTGGGTTTGAAAGCCCAACCGGTTTTAAATTTTGTGGCCAGTGTGGCGCAAAGTTTGATGCACGTTTTACTTCTTTACACAATATTGCTGCGCCAACAATTTCTTCGATTGAAACACTTGATGGCAATATTGCAGAACGACGTCAATTAACAGTGATGTTTTGTGACTTAGTGGATTCAACTCAACTTTCTGATTATCTTGACCCTGAAGATTTACGGGAAGTTATTCATCATTACCAGAAAGCCTGTGGTGAAATAGTACAACGTTATGACGGGCATATTGCCCAATTTCTTGGAGATGGATTGCTGATTTATTTTGGTTTTCCTCATGCACATGAAGATGATGCACGCCGGGCAGCTGTTAGCGCAATCGAAATGATCAATGCGATTAAGGCACTGAACCGCACCTTTACATTACCTGAAAATCACACGTTGGCAGTACGCATCGGTATTAATACCGGCCTGGTCGTAACCAGTGAACTGGGTTCCGGGCTCAAAAAAGAACACTTGGCACTGGGAAAAACCCCTAATGTAGCGGCACGCTTGCAGTCACTGGCAGGCGCGGATCAAATACTTATCAGTGAAGCCAGTTATCAACTGATTAAAGACGACTTTACCTTTAATCCTAAAGGAAAATCACAGATTAAAGGAATTGCAGAAGCAGTCACAGC
>JALXDW010000450.1:0-1428 GCA_027070385.1 Chromatiales bacterium | reverse complement strand
GGTTATATTACTGTTGTTAATGGTGATGCAGGTATTGGAAAATCACGCTTGCTTAAAGCCTGTCGTGATGAATTAAACAGCGACAAATATCAACTGGTGGTTGCACGTTGCCATGCTTATGGCGAAGCCAGTACATTCAGTCCAATCATTGATGTGTTAAAACGCATCATTGGTTTAACTCGCAGCCTGTCCATTGATGAAAAACGGAATAAGCTACGCAGCTTTTTGGAACGTAATCAATTTGACATTGAAGAAGTCTTTCCGCTATTTGCAACTTTCCTGGGGTTACCGTTAAATGCACGTGACCGGGAAATTATTATCTCTCCACAAAAACGTAAGGCACGGATAATCGAACTGGTCACCCGTTTACTGGTACGTTCATCACAGCAATTACCTATGCTGTTAATTGTTGAAGATTTACACTGGGTGGATCCATCAACGCTTGAACTATTAAATCATCTGATAGATGTGATCCCTGACGAACATATTCTGGCCGTTTTCACCTGCAGACCCAATTTCGACATACCGTGGCCGGAATCAGATTCTTTATCTGTTTTACATATCGATAATCTGGAACCGATTGACATTGAGTCAATGGTGTTATCCATAACCAATGAACAGGCACTGCCTTCCGAGGTTATTGAACATATTGTCAACAAGACCGATGGTATTCCACTGTTTGTTGAAGAATTGACTAAAATGTTACTTGAGTCCAACTTGTTACGTTTTGTGGGCAATAAATTTGTACTGAATGATACAGTTTCTGAAAATCAGATTCTGGAACAATCCATTCCTGCAACCTTGCAGGACTCCTTGACGGCAAGGCTTGACAGTATGGGTGGCGCCAAGGAAGTTGCACAACTGGGAGCAGCCTTGGGACGCGAGTTCAGTTACGCGTTATTACGCTCGGTCATATCCAAAGGGCAGGATGAACTGGATGCTGCATTGCAGGAACTGGTGGATGCCGAACTGCTTTATCGTCGAGGTTTACCACCCAACGCAGACTTTATTTTCAAACATGCCTTGATTCAGGATGCAGCAGCTTCATCATTATTAAAATCACATCGCCAGGTTTTGCATCAAAACATTGCCAATGTCCTTATTGACGAATACCCGGGCATTGCAAGCAATCGTCCTGAGCAAATAGCGCACCACTTTACTGCCGCTGCAAATTATGAAACGGCTATTGACTGGTGGATTAAAGCCGGCTCACATGCACTGGAACAATCCGCCAGTGTGGAAGCCATTGAGCATGCCAAAAAAGGCCTGAATTTATTGCAACATGTTTCAGACTCGGAACGAAATCGTCGTCGGGAACTTTATTTACAAATGACCTTGGGGCCGGTGTTAACCGCAACCAAAGGCTATGCTGCACCTGAGGTTGAAAATGCCTATAAACGTGCCTACGAATTATGCCAAACAGTAGGA
>JALXDW010000449.1 GCA_027070385.1 Chromatiales bacterium | reverse complement strand
TTGCGCAGTCACCGTGATATCCAGTACAACTTCATATGTGTCGTCAGCAACCTTCTGATTAGAGCTGTTTATCTGCACGTTGATCTGTGGCTGCCAGTCACCGCCCAAAAAAGCCTGGGGTGAATTAGGTGACTCAAACGAAACGTCTTTTAGATAAATTTTTTGAATCGTAAACTGCTGGTTTTCTTCACTCATGATTATTTCCTGAAATGCTTTAAAATTAAAATGATTAAAATTTTTATATAAAAATCTCTGTTATTTCTTTGTCAGCGGCATATTGGCTTCTTTCCAGGCAGCGATACCGCCTTCCAGATTATTCACTTTTTCAAAGCCGGCTTTTTTTAACATCCGGATGGCACGCATGACACTATTGCCAGAGTTGCAATAAATCAGCACCGGTTTGTCTTTCTCTTTTTCCAGACTCTCGATGCTGCCGGCCAGATCACTTAGAGGGATATTTTTTGCACCCTTGATATGGCCGTTTTTATAATCTTTTGCTGTTCTGACATCCAGAACCAGTGCATCACTATGATTGTTCATCAAACGAATCGCGCTCGAAGGCGATAACTGCGAACCTTTGTTTGCCTGATGGTCCAGTTCTGACTTGATCAGCATGACCATCACCGCAAACAATGCGCCAAACAGCAAAAGATTATTGAGTATAAATTCGGAGAGTTGCTCCATCATAACGAAGACCTGTAGAAGACTAGTAAGCAGCTGAGTCAGGCAGCAAGATTAAACGGTAATTATATAGTATGACGCCAGATAACGCTCTTCGCAGAGCGTATCGACATTTGCCAGACAGGCTAGTCTACATGCCCTGGTGTCCCGGTCCTGCAGAACAGAACACTTCCTGCATCATGCCGATCAATCGCAGGGTGCGGGTATCGCCAACGCGGTAATACACTTTATTGGCATCTTTTCTTGAGGCCAGTATGCCCTTGTCACGCAAAATGGCCAGATGCTGGGAGATATTGCTTTGCGAGGTACCCACGGCTTCGACGATATCCTGTACACTCACTTCCTGGTCGCCTAAAGTACAGAGTATCTTTAATCGCAAAGGATGCGACATTGCTTTTAAAGAACGTGATGCCCGACTGATATCTTCTTCACGGGTCATTAAATCAGGATCATTGGGATTTACAGCCATGGTGTAACCTCGAAACAAAAGAGTTGCTTAATAATATAATTAATAAAGCATACATTAATACACTTTTTTTTGAATTGAAATAGCAAAAACCTGAAAATTGAGTAAATATTTTTTACTCGGTACTCATTCCCGGTTGCATAATAGCGAAATGCTCAGAATCAAACTATCAACTCCTCACAGCAAATTGCGCACTATTTTTTCTACTTTCTTGTTTTTATGGCTGTTTTTTAGCTTCAGCACGGTTTTTGCGTCAAAAAATGAAGATATGTCGCATTATCAGGATAAGCTGGCCAAATTACAAAAAAGCATTGCCAAGATACACCAGCACCTGAAAGGCAGCAAAAAACAACGCAGCCATGTTGTTACCGAACTCAAAACACTGGAAGCTGAAATAAGTAAAACCTCCAGAAAACTCAAGACTTTAGAGAAAAAAGTAACAAGCAGCCGGCAGCAGGCAAAAAAGCTGAAACGCGAGTTAAACCAGCTCAACCGGCAGTTAGCCGAGCAACGCGCCGCTCTTTCCGAACAGATTCGCTCCGCATACAGCATGGGCCATCAGCAAAATCTTAAAATGCTGTTAAACCAGCAGGATCCCGCTCTGGCCGGCCGCACACAGACATATTTCAACTACCTTAATCGCGCCCGGCAGCAGCAAATCCACACATTCCTGGCAACGTTTGAACTCAAAAAACAAACTGAAAGCGAACTACAACAAACGCTGTTGACGCAAAATAAGCTGCTAAAAACACAAAAAGAGAAAAAGCGACAACGCCAGAAACAGCGTTTTCAGCGCAAAAAGCTGCTGGCCGAGCTCAGCAAAAAAATCAAAAATCAGGAAACCACGCTGAGCAGTCTGGAAAGCAGCCGCGGCCGCATCGAGAACCTGCTCAAATCGCTGGGTGAATTACTCGCCGATATTCCCACCAGCCCCTCGGAAACCCAGCCTTTTGTCTCTCAGAAAGGCAAATTGCCCTGGCCGGTTAAAGGCCGCTTCATGAACAAATACGGCCAGTCAAAAAATTACGGTGATCTAAAATGGAACGGCATTCAGATCAAAACGGAACTTGGCACGCCGGTACGTGTCATCAGTCACGGGCGTGTCGCTTTCTCCGACTGGTTACAGGGTTTCGGCTTTATCACCATCGTCGATCACGGTGATGGTTACATGAGCCTGTACGGCCAGAACGAATCGCTGTTCAAACAGACCGGCGACTGGGTGCAGGCAGGCGAGGTCATCGCCACCGCTGGTGACAGTGGCGGCCAGACCACCAGCGGTGTATATTTTGAAATTCGCTCACGCGGCAAACCGGTTAATCCGGCCAGGTGGTGTTCCAGCAAAGCCCGGCACCCCGCCCGCCAGAATCCGCCATTGTAAGAATAATCGTGGAACATACTGGCATTAATACGTTCTAAGCACTATCATTTACACATTAAAACCGATTTGTTATGAACCCACCTTCAACGACAAGTCTTTAGCAATTCAAAGTGGTATTTACCGGAGTTATTTATGAGTAAGCAATATAAGACCTTTCTGGTACTGGTCTTTGGTATTTTTGTTGGCGTTTCAGTGTCATTGACCAGCAGTGTGCTGGCCGAGAAAAAAACGGAAACCTCTTCCGGTCTGCCTCTAAACGAGTTACGTAATTTTTCTGATATCTTCGCCCGCGTTAAAACCGATTATGTCGAAGACGTGGATGATAAAACATTACTGGAAAACGCCATTCGCGGCATGTTATCCGGGCTTGATCCACACTCCACTTACTTAAATTCTGATGAATACAAAGAATTAAAAATCGGCACCACCGGTAAATTCGGCGGTCTCGGCATTCAGGTCGGCATGGAAGACGGCTTTGTCAAAGTCATCTCACCAATCGACGATACACCGGCGTTTCGTGCCGGCCTGAAATCCGGTGACCTGATTATTCGCCTCGACGGCAAATCTGTAAAAGGCATGACCTTAAACGACGCGGTTAAAATCATGCGCGGTGATCCCGGCTCCGATATCGAGTTAACCGTGATACGTGAAGGCGCAGACAAACCACTGCCATTTACCGTCACCCGTGACATCATCTCCGTGCAGAGCGTTAAAAGCCGCATCCTCGAACCGGGGTATGGCTACATCCGCATCAGCAATTTCCAGTCAAAAACAGCACGTGACCTGGTCGACGAATTAAGCAAGCTTAAAAAAGAAAATAAAAGCGAGCTGAAAGGCCTGGTACTCGACCTGCGTAACAACCCTGGCGGCGTATTAAGCGCAGCGGCTGATGTTTCCGATGCATTCATCAACGAAGGCAAACTGGTTTACACAAAAGGTCGTATCGCCAATTCCGCTTTTGAATTTAATGCCAAACCCGGTGACATCATGAATGGCTCACCTGTTGTGGTATTGATCAATGGTGGCTCCGCTTCGGCG
>JALXDW010000448.1:9708-11693 GCA_027070385.1 Chromatiales bacterium | reverse complement strand
CCGTAAAGGTTTTGATGTCAGTCTATCCCAACACATGCAGAATGCTGACGAATAACAGAGGACTACGATATATGCTAGTATTATTATTGCTATTGCTTTCATATTAATTTTCATTGTTTATTTCCTGTTGGTTCTCGCTCTCAGTTTCGAAATAGTAGGCACCAACACCAACTTTCATAGAGTCTTTATTTTCTTTTATTGTTTGTTTGTCAAAAACAGCTTCAGTCATTTCGCTTTGAATAACACCGGGAGCAACCACATTGGCCGTAATCCCGCGTGACGCCATTTCAATCGCAATGGATTTTGTTGCACCATGCAAACCGGATTTTGCAGCCGCATAATTAGCCTGCCCACGGTTACCCATAATACCTGCAACCGATGACATGGAAATAATCCGTCCCCATCGCGTTTTCATCATCGGCAGTAATAACGGCTGGGTAACATTAAAAAAACCGTTTAAGCTGACATCCAATACCTTTTTCCACTGCGATGCTTGCATGCCCGCCATAATCGCATCGTCATGTATACCGGCATTGTTCACCAGTATTTGTATGGCACCGTTTTCAAGTAATGCTTCAAGTTGTTGTTTTGTTTGTTCAGTATCGGTAATGTTAAATACAATGGCCTCTGCACTGCCGCCCTTGCTCTGTATTTCAGCAACAAGCTGTTCAGCCCGTTCCGGACGTGCATTAGCATGAACAATAACATGATTGCCACTGGTTGCCAGTTGCCTGCATATGGCCGAGCCAATATCACCACTGCCACCAGTTACAAGTGCGCGCTTTTTTTCTGTTGCCATCTTAATTTTCCTCAGCCATCTGGATAACCGTTGCCCGACCGGTTGCAACTTTTACTTTTTCGCCTTTAGTTTTTCCATTGTCCTGAATAAAGTACATTTCAAACTCATACATTAAACTACCACCCTGCGCCATTAACTGCCTAGCGTCAATCAATAGATCCTGTTTAATATCATCCAGCCATGCATAATTTAATTCAACATTGCGTACCGCAGCCAAATATCCGGGTGGCAATTGAGTACCCTGTTCACGCGCAAGCAACCCACCATGCACGGCCATGGCCTGCGCACAATATTCAATGGCATGTAAGCCTGCCAGTTTATTATTTTTTAATAGCGGATTTTCTGCACGCAAATGCGAAGAAGTTGAACAAGTTACCGATTCCCGGTCCCATTCTATTACCGTATCGTTCAGGCACATTAAACCTGCATGTGGAATTAAACTGGCCAGCTCTGCTCTTTCTATCATACTTTATACTTGACTTAATAACTGACTTTGATTGTTAAAGCCGTTGATTGTAAGTGTGGCAGTGCGATAGTTTGCTCTTTGCGCATGGCAATGGTCTGCAATAAGGGCAATGATCGCGCTGCCGGGTTTCCAACCCGTAACGCCTCCAAAGCAGGGTCGTTACATTGTGTATAATTCTGGCTTTGTTCCAACGTCAGTACCAGTTCTGCAATAGACGATGGCTCCCTCACAGCGGATAAACGCATGGCAACAGCAAACGCAGAACTCAAAGGCCGCGCACTGTTTAAAGGTTCAGGCGCAGGGTAATCATACGCTACAAATAAAACCGGTTGCTGTTCTATCTTTGTAAAACTGGCTGCTTCAATTAAACCGGCTGCAAATGTTTCATCACATGCCGACAGGCTGTTCGAACTATGCTGCGCCTTTGCAGCAATGGCCCAGTAACCGGCAGGCGCATTATGCACAGAATTATGAAAGTGTGTTGGTGAGACCGGATGTTCTGGCAGGGTCAACGCTCGACAAATTTTGTCTATAATTTGGTGGTCACCATCTGAGGAGGCAAACACGGTGGCGTAATTTTCTGCTGCCTCCAGATTTGAGTCCAGACATTGTTCTGCTGCATGTAAGGCTAACTTGATTAATGGTGTGGTACGACGACGTTCATTAGCCGGTAAAATGGCAGGAGAAAACTGGGCTAATGCTTCAGCAACATATTCCTGC
>JALXDW010000448.1:0-9698 GCA_027070385.1 Chromatiales bacterium | reverse complement strand
TTCCCGACAAAATGGGCTGGCTTTGTGGCCAATCGGTTAGTCCAGCCGCAACCAGACTAATGGCATCGATGTAAATGTTCACGGCACTCATCTTTTTAACCCTGTCGACCGATAATTAAACTGCAATTACTGCCACCAAAACCAAATGAATTGCTGATAAAACGATTTACATTATCATTATTTTTTTCCATTACAATGTTGGTATGCATTGTCGGATCAATTTCCTGCGTATTCAGGTTAATCGGAATAAAACTGTTTTCAACAGCCAGGCAACCAAAAACCACCTCGGTAATGCCTGCCGCACCCAGGGTATGCCCGGTCCAACCCTTGGTTGAACTGGCCGGTGTTTTGCCACCAAAAATACTCATCACCGCGTTATCTTCTGCACTGTCGTTCGACTGTGTTGCGGTGCCGTGCAAGTTAATATAATCAATCGCTTTATTGTCGAGATCGGCTGAATTCAGTGCCGCTTGCATGGCTTGGGCCGCACCTCGACCTTCCGGGTGTGGTGTTGACATATGGTAAGCATCGCTACTTTCACCATATCCCAGTAAAGACAGCGAGGCACCACCACTGTCATCCTGCTCCAGCAATGCAAAGCCGGCTGCCTCGCCAATATTGATACCGGAACGATCTTTTCCCCAAGGGGTACACTTTTGCTCCGATACAAGTTGCAGGCTATTAAAACCATAAAGCGTGGTTAAACATAAACTATCAACTCCACCGACAATCGCAGCATCACAAAAACCGGCCTGGATATGCCGATAGGCACTGGCAAAAACTTTGGCACTGGATGAACAAGCGGTTGATACAACATGTGCAATCCCGTTTAACCCAAAATATTGCTGAACAAAATCAGCTAATGAAAAGGTATTATGTGTTTTGGTATAATGGTAATCAGCCGGCAAACCTTTTGCCGAATCGAATTCTGGTGCGACTTGCGCATACGCCAACTCTGTTTGCTGAATACCGGAAGTACTTGTTCCTAAAAACACGGCAATACGACTTGCTCCATATTTATCCCGCGCCGCAAGGACATTGTCACTAAAGTTGTCCTGCTGCAAACCTAGCCAGGTTAACCGATTATTTCTGCAATCAAAATCAGATAAATGCGCTGGCAGTTCAACTTTCTCCAATCCCTGAACCTGCCCGATAAACGTTTTCAAATCACAGCCATCAAAAGAGGCTGCTTGCAAACCGGTTTGTTGTGCCTGTAATGCCTGCAAAGAAGCCGCATTACCTGCACCCAGAGCGTTGGTTGTCGTATAACTTGTTATTTTTAGGGGTTTAATAGCCATTCTTGATTCTATTGATTAAAACATTTCTTTAACACGGTAACGGCCAAATAAAATGGAAAAAAGGAAACTCAAACTCACGCCCATAAAGACGGTTAAACCAATCGCACTGAGTACGGGAATACTTGAACTTGCCAGCATAGCAAAAACCAGTGCCGTCGAGCCAAAACAAACCAGTATGCCATATACTGTTCTTTCACGAATAGCACTGTCATCACCACGGCGTGTAAAAAACAGGCTATAGTCCAAACCCAATCCCAACACCAGTAATAATGAAACAAGATGGAACAAGGACAGTGTTTGCGCAAATATATTGAGTAATAGAATATCACAGGCCACTGCCATTGATACAATAAAACAGACCTGCATTAAACGCTGCTTGTCTTTGAGGCTTACCAATAATGTAATAAATATCACCATTAGCCCAATACCAATAAGGTTAATGGCTTCCTCTCTGAATCTGTCAATGATTAACTCAGAGGCCGTCTTCAAATTCAGGAACGATACATCGGTACGTCCTAGCTGCCGAATACTTTTTTCCAGCTGCATACTATCACTCACCCCAATAAAACGGATAACCCCCAACCAGCGATTGTTAACCTGGAATAACATAGGGGCTAGCTGGCGTCCCAGTAGTGTATCGTTTAACTGAACAAGCGTCAGAGGGGCTAGTTTACGGCTGGCCTCAACATCTTTTATAAAAGCAGCAAAACTGTTTTTTTTAAACGGGCTGTTGCGTGTTGCGTTGGCAACAACAGACTGCAAGTTATCCATTGTCGGCAAGTTTTGTTGCCGCTTTAACTGTGTCTCAATACTGGGTAATAACTGATAGGGGGCACGAAAGCCTGATATGATTTTTTTATCAATCAACCGATGTAAAAAATTTTTTAACTGCTCTGTTTTTACAATAGCCTCGTTACTGCTTGATGCACTGACAACGGCAATATTTACCAAATCGTCAGTGTTTAATTGCTGACGCAACTGCTTGTCGATACTGAGCTGTTCTGCAGAGACCGGGCTGAGTTTAGCCAAATCACTTTCCCAAGTAACAGGGAAAGCCAGAAATAAAAATACCAGCAAAACCAAACTGCCGGCAATCACTCTAACATTAACAGCAATACCCGACTGGCTTAATAACCTCACCCAGCCAGGAACACCCACAACAGTTTTATGGCCTTGCAGCAATAATAAAGGCGGGATAACAAAACGAGTAATTAATGCCGCTACAAGCAAGCCACTCATTGCAAAAACTCCCAACTGTGCCAAACCACTGAAGCTGGTTTGTGTAAGCGCAAAAAATCCCAAACAAGTTGTTAACACACCCAATCTTAATGTTGGCCAGATATTTTTAATACTGACACGAATACTTTCACTGGTTGTGATGTGACTGAAAATATGAACCGGGTAGTCCAATGCAACCCCGATTAAAGTTAACCCAAAAGCCAGTGTAATCCCATGCACACTTTTAAAAACAAGCTGAGTGACCACAATACCGCTCAAAATAGCGGCAAACAAGGGTAAACCCGCAAGCAGAACATACCACAACGATCGAAATGCCCAGAGTATCAACAGCAACACAGCAACAGTTGCAACCAAACTGATGCGCCTGGCATCTGATTTTATTTTCTGGCGTGCCTGTACGGCAAACACACCCATACCCGATAATTGAATATCCAACCCGGCAATACCGTTATTCTCAAAGGTCTGGATAATTTTATCCATTGCCCACTGCTGTTTATTAATATCGGCACCATCCATTGCAACGGCTGCCACTAATAACGCTGTTGTACCATCCGGGCTAGCCCATACTCCCTGTTTTTTATTGGGTGATTTTCCTGAATGCCACTGCTGAAGAATATAACGCACTTCGGCTGTTGGGTCTTCAGGCAATGTTTTTTTTATCCTGCCTGCCATGGGAGAACGCAGTTCCTGATAACGCTGTTCTAATTCGGCAGAAAATGACTGAAAGGTGAATGCGGCCGCTTGATCATTTTTTGCTGTTAATAAATAACGATACTTCGTCAACAACTGACGATCCTTTAATGGCAAGCGTCCCTTGCCATTATTAACAAATATAAAATTGTTATCGGCTAACAACTTCTTGCGTAACTGAATACTGGCCATTGCACGGTCACTGGCAGAGCCTCCTTTAATCGCAATTAAAAAAAGACCACTGTTAGACTCATTAATCGTATTGAGAATCGTAAGAGGATCCAACGTATTAACAAAATTATCCACTTGCGAATCATGCTGTTTTTTCGGCAAAAACTGCTGCATATCCGAACTGATGTTCACCTTATAAACAACAAACCAGACAGACACAGCAATAAATACCAGCAGACCAGAAACCGGAAATACCAGCAAAATTTTAGCAGCATTGTTATTTGAATTTAACACGTTGTTTTTATATTATTTGAACGTTTGATTCTTTATTTGCATAACACTTTTATCACCACCAGATTCAACTATTTCAATACGATGTATATTTGCTGCTATGCCTTCAACCCGAACCACCTCTATCAATTCCTGTGCTTCTTCATCAATGGGTGTAAGATTCATGTTCCATACTAAAACAGTTCTATCTTTTATGGTTTTATGTTGCTGGCTAAAATCAATTTCATAATAACTTCGCAGCTTATCTATATTACCTGACAAGACTCCCCGATAAGCTTCAACAAACGTGGCTACCAATGGATAATTAGACAATAGCAAATCATGTTCTTCACCATCTGCCTTTTTAATGTATAACGTATCGCCCGTTACTTTAAAATATTCAACCGCTGGCCGAATTGTTTTTTTTATTAATATATCAGGTGCAATATAATCTAACTGTCCTTCTGATTTGATTTCCTCATTTAGTAAACTGTATGTTTTCACTTCCTGAAATTCAGCTGTAATTTCATGAACACTCGCCAGACGCTTTAAGACCATCACCAGCCCATTATCCCCTGCAATCAGCTTGCCTGAAAATAAAAGCAGTATAATAAACAGCAGCCGTAGCAGATTATTTCTTTTCATCATTCCAGAAGTCATAAAAGTTAAACCAGTTATAGGGTGCCTTTATAATATAGTGTTCAAGCCGGGAAACATATTTTTGTGTCCACTGTTGTACTTGTTGTTGCCTGTTTTTACGGTCGACAATCAATTTATCGGTTAAGCGTTCAAAATGGATATCATAACGATTTCCGCCTCGATACAAACCAAAAAACAGTACAACAGGTACTTTTAATATCGAAGCCATTAACATAGGCCCTGCAGGAAATTCAACCTTTGAGCCTAGCAAGTTGCATTGTGTTTTTCGCTCATCGACAGTAACTCTATCCCCAAGCATGCCAACAAAGTAACCATCTTCAACAGCCTGCTGCATTTGTAACAACGCGTCATTATCGGCAAGATTAATAACTGTTTGCGCCACATCCGGATTTAATTCATCGAAAATACGGGTGATCATTTGATTGTGTTCACGATACATCAGTACTTTTAAACGCACCGCATTTTTCTTAACTGCTAATGAGCGAAGCACTTCAAAACTACCGTGATGCGATCCCAGCAAAATGCCACCTTTACCCTCAGCCATATAATCATCAAGAATAGCTTCACCGTAAACATGAATATCAAATTTATCATACTGATCTGTCAGGAAAAACACCCTGTCCAGAATGGTCGCTGAAAAATGATGAATGTGTTTTGCCACATTCCAGAACGATACCTTACCCTGTTCAACCCGCCTGAAATAATATTTTGATGCACGAATAACCTGTGGTGAGGTCATAAAAAAATAAGCCGTAATCGGGTATAAAATAATCCTTGCAGTTGGTCGCCCTATATTCAGGGCAATCCAGCAGATAAGTTTGAGTGTGAAGGAATTACTTCGTTCGGCGTTATTTTTCCAGTTATGTGCAGAAGAATGGCTCATAATATCATTACTTCAATGACACATTGCCTTCCAGTTTAACCTCACCCTGAACAACAGGCGCATCAAGGCAACAGGCTAGGAATTTAATTTTGATATTGCCAGTATCTATTTCTGTTTTATCCACTGACTGAACCGAAACAAGCTGTTCTGCCAATACCGGCTGCAAAAATTTTACCTGGCTAAAACCGGTTATCCTGAATTCACCATATTGCTGCAACAAGATGCTACTGATTTCATCCAAAAGCAGCACCCCGGGTACAACAGGGTTAGCCGGAAAATGCCCCTCCAGAGAAGGATGATTTTTCTTAATAATAAAAGTCTGCTTTAATGCTGACATCATGTTCCCTTATAACCGGCTTTTATTGTTTCATTCGGCCGGTTTTTACACTTGCAATACAATTCAGTTAGGGCCTGTTGTGTTAATTTTCCTGTTTTATTATAGGGTAGCCTTTGCACCTTATACACCGGCCTCGGAATAAAAACACTGTCGACCTTGTTGGCCAGCTCGCTAATAATTTGTTTGGTTGTCAAATTTTCTGCCACAACAAAAGCTGCCAACCGTGCAATTTCATTATTGTCATCGGGCAAAAATACCGCTGCATCATCCACACCATCAATGGCTTCCAACTTTAACTTTATATCCGATAAAGAACCTCTTTTCCCTGCAATATTTACCATGTCATCATCACGCCCAATCAGTTTAAAATGCTGTCTATCTATTATTTCAACCACATCATTCAAAATGCAGTCTTCACCGACATGAGGAGCATGAATATAAATTTTGTTATTTTCCTTGTAAATTTCTATCCCATTATATAAGTGCCATGTTTGATCTTTTAGTGTTTCCCGTGAGGCCATTGAGCCGGCTTCAGTGCAACCAAATATTTCCTTTATGCTGACTTGCATTTCTGATTGTACTTGCTGAGCCATTTCCTTCCGCAATGGTGCTGTCGCTGATATGACAAAGGCAAGGTTATTCCATTGTAAATTTTTAGACGTGACACATGCACGTAAATGCACGGGTGTTGTTATCAGCACAACCGGTTGCCCAGCAGATTCAACCACCCGCCGAATATCATCCGGGTAAAACGGCCGACCGGCATAAACTGGGCAGGTATTCTGTAGGCTATAAAGAATGGACGTTTCCAGACCGTACATATGTTGCGGTGGTACCGTTGAAACAATCGCAACCGGATTGTTATCAAAACCAAACCGTTCGGCAGCCATTTTGGCACCTTGCACCAAAGCCTTCCAGGTTTTACTGTTGGCCTGAGGCTTGCCTGTACTACCTGATGTAAAGACAATCGCAGCAACAAGTTCAGCGGCTATTTGTGGTACTGCCAGAGTATCTTGCGATGCTTTAAAAGGGTTTTCCTGTTCAATAGCCGCTTTAAGATTGAACTGTTGCAATCTTAGTCCGGCAATCGCTGTTTCGGTAATACAGTAATTATCGGCATAATCCTCAGCTACCGCATATAATGTTTCTGTCAGTTGGTTTTGTGGCAAAAGGTTTGTTTGTCCTCTAACGAGAACAGCTGCAAACGCAACCATAAAAAGGTAACGATTTTCACATAAATTTATTGCATATTTTTTATCTGGTAATTGCTGTGCAAGCTGCATAACATCATTCAAAAATGTGGTACACGTAATCTCGCCTTGCTCCGTCCATGCAACCAATGCGTTATTATTTTGATGTTGGATAAGACTTAATTTCATTAGTGGCTACGTTGTACATCAATAAGCTGTTTTACAAAACCTATAAATCCAGGGTGCTCCAGATCGTTTAAAATAATTCGCCGTAGTAAAAATTCACCTATGGCAAAAATCAAAACTAAAATATAATTCAGAAAGTTGGTGATGTAGGACCATGTTTCAATATCAGCCAGCAATGCCACAACGGCAGACTCAACAGCCAGAAACAAAAAAAATACAACCCATAATTGGGTTATTACACGTGTATAACTTTTTTCTTTTTCTGTCAGCGGCACCTTGCGTATTTTCTTTGCAATACTGGTAATAAAAGCCGTATGCCCGCCCAATAATGTTTGCCCGAAAATAACTGCCAATATCAATGGAATTATAACAGGGGGTAAAAAAATGACCCATTGTGCTTGATAAACTAACAAGGCTGTCACCGCAACACTTAATATAAATAGCCCGGCAGCCAATCCTTTGTGCCCCTGTGAAATATTTTGCAAACTAACCAATAACAACAAAACAACAATATAAAACCCGGCGAAAAGAAACTCCTCCATCACAACCAGAGTATGCACGATAAAAGGATAACCGATACTGGCCAGCAATGCCGGGAATGTCCAATATTGTTTTTTTAACACGATTGATGGAAGTTGCGTGATAGACTGAACTTACTGCTTGTTTTTTTCGATATGTTCACTTAACTGGCGCAATGTTGAAAAGATAGTGGCATTGTTTGGATCATCGGAACGTAGTTGAAAACCGTATTTCTGCGAAATAGCCATGGCTATTTCCAGCGCATCTATCGAATCCAGCCCCAAACCTTCACGAAACAACGGTGCTTCTGGCTCGATTTCAGCTGCACTCACATCTTCCAGGTTAAGCGCCTCGACAATAAGTTCCGCAACCTCTAATTCTCTTTCACTTTGCTGACTGCCCACCATACAACTCCTGCCTCTTTTTTTCGTATGCACATGTTCAATTAAAGCCCGAAATTATAACAGAAACACTTAAAATAAGTGACATAATGCGATTTATACGCTGTTTATGTGGCTGTAATGAACTTCTAATGCTTATAAAATCAATGGCTTAGCAGCTATTCCCCTGTTATTTTTAAGCCAACCCCCTGTTCACTCCGGTTTTGCGATAAAATAACCCTTGTTAGATTTAGAACCAAATATTGAGACACTAATGAATCAGAATATCATTTCACTAATTTTATTTCTTTTAATTTCGGCTGTCCCAGTTTATGCACAACAAGATAATGGCTCAAACACAACAAGCAGTCGTATCCTCTTGAAAATACCTTATAAAGACAGAGAGGGCTTAATGAAAGTTATGCGCAATAACCTGCAAAGCCTTAATAAGATGATTAGCGCAATGGCAGAAGATGATTTTAAATCGGTTCAGAGTATTGCAAAAAATATGAGTTTTAATAAGAAAAAAGGGAAAGGCCTGTCCCGTAGAGGCAATGCTGCTTTTATGGCAATGGGCATTAAATTTCACACTGAGGATACAGCGGCTATAATGAAGGCCGCTGAAAAAAGAGATAGAAAAGCAACATTACATGCAATGGCAAATATGGTTAGTACATGCGTCGCTTGTCACTCGACATTTAGGGTTATGGAATGGCCAAATAATAAATTTTATAAAAGGCCAAACCCAATGAAGCTCGTACTACCTAAGGAGTTTAAAGCAACAAAGTGATTTATTATCAAAAAACTAACAAAGCAATTAACACCATTCGCTCTCACTCATTCGGATGCGCAAAAGCCGCACACCGGTTATCTTGGTGTTAAGCTTAAAATACCGTTAACTCAAAAATGGAAACGACTAAATATGTCTGTGACTCATATTAATCCCTCACATACGGTTTCACCCGGAAACAAGGCTCCTTTCAGTATTTCGTATACTCAGGCCGAACAAATTCAGGCGCTTGATCCCGAAAAAATCATTACCAGTATTCACTTTAATTCGTCTGACCATTGTGCTGCTAAAATCGAAAGCACAGAAGCTTTCAATATCGTACTGCCTTCACTGGCCCCGACCACGTTTTCCGAAGTCTGGCTTGCCCGTGACAAACTTGTTTCGGGGCAACAGGGTGACATTAATTTCAGAAAAAACAATGAAATATTATTTGGTAAAATTTGCCTGGATGAATCTAAATTTGGTTCTATCGAAGAATGCAGCCATCATGCTTATTCTTCCATTTTAAATTTTATCCATCAAAAAGAATTTCCACATCTGGTGCGTATCTGGAATTTTTTCCCGGAAATTAATACCGTCATTGATAACGTTGAACGCTACCAGTCTTTTTGTATTGGCCGTTATAATGCCTACCAGACTGTTACTGAATTTGAACGCACCTTACCTGCGGCAACAGCGATTGGCTCACACGGTAAGGATCTTATTATTTATTTTATTGCCACAACAAAAGCCGGTGTGCAGGTTGAAAATCCCCGCCAAATCAGTGCCTATCATTATCCTCAAAAATACAGTCCTAAAAGTCCATCCTTTGCGCGCGCAACGCTCAAACACTGGCCAACGGTGACTCACTTTTTTATTTCCGGCACGGCCAGTATCGTTGGCCACGAAACACTCCATGAAGAAAATGTACTTATTCAACTTGAAGAAACACTTAAAAATATTGAGGCATTGGTAACAACAGTAAGGGATACCCATCAGCAACCTATTCATGACATTACCGGTTTATCCCTCATGAAGGTTTATATTCGCCACCCGGAACATTTTGAAATGATACAGGAAGCCTTGTCACAACGAATGGGTAACGA
>JALXDW010000447.1 GCA_027070385.1 Chromatiales bacterium | reverse complement strand
GTTTGAGCGAGGTTGCTCAGGCTTTTCAACAATACTTTTGGCAACGCCATTATTATCAAATTCAACCACACCATAACGTTGTGGATCTTTGACATAATAACCAAAAACTGTTGCACCTTGTTGGCGTTGTTTGGCGTTCTGCAATACCCGTTCCAGACCATGTCCATAAAAAATATTATCACCTAATATCAAACAACAATTATCACTACCAATAAAGTTTTTTCCCAAAATAAAAGCTTGAGCCAACCCGGCTGGCTCTGGCTGAATAATATAATCCAGCGTCAAGCCCCATTGAGAGCCATCGCCTAACAAACGTTTATACTGTTCAATATCTTCCGGTGTTGAAATGACAAGAATATCCTGAATACCCGCCAACATTAATGTAGCCAATGGATAATAAATCATGGGTTTGTCATAAACCGGCAGTAACTGTTTACTGATAGCTTGCGTAAGTGGATACAGACGGGTGCCTGAACCACCGGCCAGGATTATACCTTTCATAAAGAAGTTCCTAAACGATTGCGATTATAGTTTTTGTCTGTTACCTGCCGGCACCATTCTAGGTTATCCAGATACCATTGTAATGTTTTACGAATACCTGATTCAAATGTTTCAGCAGGAGTCCAGCCTAATTCATTCTTGATTTTGCTACTGTCAATGGCATAACGCAAATCATGTCCAGGTCGATCATCCACATAGGTAATCAACTTTTCATACGGTTCTTTAGAAGCTTGCGGTTTCACTTCATCCAGCAAGCGACAAATAGTTTTAACTATTTCAATATTGGTTTTTTCATAATTACCACCCACATTATATTTTTCCCCCACACGACCTTTTTCCAATACGGTACGAATGGCAGCACAATGATCTTCAACATATAACCAGTCACGTACATTTAAGCCATTCCCATAAACAGGTAAGGGTTTGCCCTCCAAGGCATTTAAAATAATGAGTGGTATTAATTTCTCAGGAAACTGATAGGGGCCGTAATTATTAGAGCAATTTGTAATTAATACAGGCAAACCATAAGTATGCAGATAGGAACGAACCAAATGATCCGATGATGCCTTCGATGCGGCATACGGTGAATTAGGTGCATAAGGCGTTTCTTCAGTAAACAATCCAGTGTCCCCTAATGAGCCATAAACTTCATCGGTTGAGACATGCAGAAATCGGAAATCTTGCTGTGCCTGACTAGAGTAATTTTTAATCTTTTTCCGTGTTGATTCCAGCAGTGACAAGGTTTCGACAACATTGGTCTGAATAAACTCAGCCGGCCCATCAATCGAACGATCAACATGCGACTCAGCTGCAAAATTCACAATAGCAGCAGGTTGGTACTCATCAAAAAGCGATTCGACCAAGTCACTGTCACCAATACGTCCTTTGACAAAAATATGTTTATCATTGTCGTTGGTATTCAGTAATGTTTCCATATGCCCCGCATAAGTTAATGCGTCTAGATTAATTACTTTGTAATGGTTGTTTAGGAGATGGTAGATGAAATTGCCGCCGATAAACCCGGCTCCTCCGGTAACAATCAGTGTTTTGGACTGGCTCATAGAAATAACTCGTTAATAAATTTTGTTTGGCAAACGGTATTTTACTGGATATAAGTTTTACATGCATCCATAACAGCATCAACGGAAATAGCGGCCAAGCCTTTTTCAGGATGAGACATGTCCTCTGCTGATAAAGCGGTATACTGCTCAGCTGGAACATAAGGACCACAATTATCGGCAGATTCCACTGCAAACAAAGCCACCATTTTCGTGCCTAATGCTCCGGCCACATGCATAGGGCCGGTATTTGGTGTTATCAGCAAATCCATTGATTGCAAGGTTGCCTTGTAGCGTTCAAAGTTCATGGGTGGTATTAACAGGGTTACCGCATTCTGACTCAATTTAACAATGCGTTCCCCTAAAGCCCGGTCTTCCTCCAATAAATCCATAATGATATGAATATGGATATTCTTTTGTTCCGCATAGTGTTTCAATGCCACAGCCAGCTGAGCCCAATATTCCTCCGGCCAACCTCTTTCATGTAAGCTTTTCTGGCTTCGAAATTTGAATTTTTTCAATCCACTAAAACTCGGATGCAAACCAATAATAAAATGTTCTCGATCTATCTTGTTTTGTACAAGAATATCATCCGATTGTTTCATTGCAGAAGCATTCACTTTTAAGGATACCCATTCATTAAATGTCTTCCCTGCCATCCGGTTAACCGTTTGTAAACAGTGCCAAGCATAATTTTTATCCGGACTGCAATCTTTGTTAACATAAATAGCGGCCTGACTTTTTGAGAGTAATTTCAAATAACTGGGGTTGGTTTCAAAACAAAAGATATGAGTATAATTCTCCATACCAATGACTCTCTTTAATTTATAACGTACCCATGCCGCATTGATTGACTTTCGGTTATAAAGATAGAACTGTGTAATACGGGAATCAAAATTTTTCAGTACACGTTGGCCATCTCCACCAGTCAGAATATGAACTTCAGCCTGCTGAAAATGTTTGAGAATGGCTGTAAGTGCAGCGGTGATCATGACCATATCGCCAACGCGACCAACACGTACAACCAGGATCTTTTGTTGTTGTTTTATTTGTTGCTGCATTTAAAAATTTTTATCCTTTAATCTTGGCTGTCTCAGGTTGTTTTTACTAAAATATTTTCTACCGATTCAACAACGGCTGCGACTGTCGGGAGCTGCCCATCAGCAAGAAATACTGCATCATGCAGACCATAACGCGGCCAATAGCGATAGGGTACTGTTGAATAAAAAATACCAACCGTAGCGGCCTCGCAGCAAATTGCCATATTGCGAATTCCTGTATCATTACCGATAACCACACTGGCACCTTTTAGTAATGCCAATGTGTCATCCATTTGCATGGCTTTTTGTACCACGATATTGCCGTTTAATGTCTCAGCAGATAACAATTCCATCAACGGGGTTACCGATTCCCACTCGGCCAGCCCTTCAAGAATAATATGCTCATAGTTTGCATATTGCCGGGATAACTGTTTAATAAGCGCAGCAAAATGCTCAACTGGCCAGCATTTGTTTGCAATGGAAGCACTGGTAAAATAAACAAGATACGGTTTTTCTCGTTTCAATGCCGGTACTGAAACAGAAAACGCAGGAGGTGTTACCGGACGTGCTCCCAACAAGCGCAACATATCGAGTAATGTTTCCGCTTCAAATTGCAAATCAGAGCGATAAACACAGGCATCGTAAAAAATACGCTGCCAATTTCGGTAAGGAAAACTTACCTTTAAACCTGCTTTATTAACCAGAGATAACAATATTGAGCGGCTGGATACCGTCATGTCAAAAATAATATCGTGGTAACCCAGTTCTTTTGCCCTTGCAATTTGTTGGCGCTTGGGGATATGTCGTTGATCGCTACCAATGGCAACATGAATTCTGTCGACCATATCATCAGGGACACCATACTGATAATTACTCACGACACTTAATGTGATAGATGCATTTGGAAAAAACTTGCGTGCTTCACTAATAAATGCCCGAGTTAAAATCAGGTCTCCCAATGCAGCATGACGAATAAT
>JALXDW010000446.1 GCA_027070385.1 Chromatiales bacterium | reverse complement strand
GGCATTAATCACTTCGGTTAAATTATGTGGCGGAATATTGGTTGCCATACCGACCGCAATACCAGCAGCACCGTTAACCAGTAAGTTTGGAATTTTAGCCGGCAGTATTTCCGGCTCATGTTCGGATTCATCGTAGTTCGGTGTAAAGTCGACCGTCTCTTTATCAAGGTCGGCCAGAAGCTCATGCGCAATTTTAGACATGCGCACTTCGGTATAACGCATTGCCGCCGGGGCATCACCATCGACCGAACCAAAGTTACCCTGACCATCCACCAGCATATAACGCAGAGAAAACGGTTGCGCCATACGAACAATGGTATCGTAAACGGCAGTATCACCATGCGGGTGGTATTTACCAATCACATCACCGACAACACGAGCAGATTTTTTATAGGGTTTGTTCCAGTCATTGCCAAGTACACGCATGGCATAAAGTACCCGACGGTGAACCGGCTTGAGACCATCACGGACATCCGGGAGTGCCCGACCCACGATAACGCTCATCGCGTAATCCAGGTAGGATTGACGCATTTCATCTTCAATATTTATTGGCAGGATTTCTTTGGCGAATTCAGTCATGGAATATTTAATTCTTCTATTTTTTTACAGATTGCGTGTTTTGTTTCTTCTGTTTTTAAGCAGATTTAAGCCCCAAATTGTACCATGTATTGCTAACTACTGCATAATGCTAAAAATCGCTGTATGGCCGGATAAGAGCGTGAGAATAAATTTTGATATTTTTAACTGCTTGATTGCATCATTGCCAGAATTTTTTCCGTATTAGGTTGTTCGACCACTCCTTTCTCGGTGACAATGGCATCCACAAGGCTTGCAGGTGTCACATCGAACACCGGATTCCAACTGTCAGCCCCTTCTGCGGCAACCCGCTGACCCATGACCCCAAGTACTTCATCTGCAGGGCGTGACTCAATGGGAATACCGTCCCCTGAAGGCATATTCATATCAATCGTGGAGGTGGGTGCGGCCACCATAAACTTGATACCATGATATTTGGCCGCCACCGCCAAACTGTAGGTGCCAATTTTGTTGGCGACATCACCGTTCGCGGCAATCCGGTCGGACCCCACCACAATCCATTGCACTTTACCTTGCTGCATTAAATATGCAGCCGCCGAATCGGCAATCAAGGTCACCGGGATCTTGTCCTGTAATAATTCCCAGGCGGTTAAACGTGCACCTTGCAACCACGGACGGGTTTCATCGGCATAAACATGCGTAATTTTGCCATTGGCCACCCCCGAACGGATCACGCCCAGTGCAGTACCATAACCACCGGTTGCCAACGCACCCGCATTGCAATGCGTCAACACACCGCAATTTTCAGGCAACAAGGCACTGGCAAATTCACCCATGGTTTTATTGGCCTGAATATCTTCCCGATGAATCGTTTTGGCTTCCTCCAGCAAAATGTCCAAAGCATCGTCTTTACTGCTATCCAGCGCATCGACACAGGCCTGCATTCGCACAATCGCCCAATGTAAATTAATGGCCGTCGGACGTGCTTTTGCAAGATAGTCAATGAGAGGGGACATGGCCTGCTGCCAGTTATCGGCAGATACTGCCATCGCTTCGCTTGCAGCAAGTACCATCGCATAAGCTGCTGTTACACCAATTGCAGGTGCACCCCGCACCACCATATCGGTGATCGCATCGGCTGCCTCGTTGGATTTACTGTAATGCAAATAAACGGTTTGTTCCGGTAATAGCCGCTGATCTAGCAGTAAAAGTTGATTATCTTGCCATTGAACAGGTTGAATACCATCGTTACTCATTGATTTTCCTTATTGTTGTACATCTTTAACTGGCGACGAAAACTGTTATCATAACACCACTTTATTACAAACTATTTGAATACTTTATGCAAAATATCGACACCTTGATCCATGCAAAATGGCTTATTCCCATTGAACCGGCAGCAACCGTTTATGAAAATTATTCGATTGCGATAGATAAAGGGCGCATCCTTGCACTGCTTCCATCCAACGAAGCCGATACACAATACCATGCCAATGAAATTCATCGGTTAGATAACCACGCCCTACTCCCCGGCCTGATTAATACCCATGGCCATGCAGCAATGACTCTGATGCGTGGCCTTGCTGACGACCTGCCTTTAATGACCTGGTTAAACGAGCATATCTGGCCAACAGAAGCCAAATGGGTCAGTAATGAATTTGTCTATGACGGAAGCCTGATCGCCTGTGCAGAAATGTTGCGTGGTGGCACTACCTGTTTTACCGACATGTACTTTTTTCCTGAAGAAGTCGCACGTGCTGCCGAACAGGCTCATATACGTGCTTCAGTGGGTTTAATCGTGATTAACTTCCCCTCGGCTTACGCACAAGATGCTGATGACTACCTGCGTAAAGGCTTGGCCCTGCATGATCAATTACGTGGCAACCCTTTAATAAAAACATCGTTTGCCCCTCATGCGCCCTACACTGTTTCAGACGAAGCCTTACAAAAAATTAATACCCTTGCAGAAGAACTCGATATACCCATTCAGATTCATTTACATGAAACAGAAGACGAAGTGAACCAGGCAGTAACCGACACAGGGCTACGTCCTATTGAGCGACTGGAAAAATCCGGTTTCTTATCCTCACGTTTAATTGCTGTGCATATGACACAGTTAACCAATGAAGATATTCAAACACTCACAACCCACGGTGTTCAAATTGCACATTGTCCAGAATCCAACTTAAAACTGGCCAGTGGTTTTTGCCCTCTACAAAAATTAATCGATGCAGGCATAAACGTGGCATTAGGAACCGATGGTGCTGCCAGCAATAATGATCTGGATATGTTTTCAGAAATGCGCACTGCCGCTCTGCTAGCTAAAGCAGTTGCCAAAAATGCAAGCGCTGTATCAGCTGAACAGGCATTACGCATGGCCACCATTAATGGCGCAAAAGCATTAGGATTAGAAAAAGAAATCGGCTCACTTGAAACCGGCAAAGCGGCCGACATAATTGCCGTGGATTTATCAGCACTGGAAACCCAACCGATGTACAATCCACTTTCACAGCTGGTCTATGCAGCCAACCGCCAACAGGTCAGTGATGTATGGGTGGCCGGCACACATGTTGTTAAACAACATCAATTAACCACCCTTGACACTGAACAGCTTTGCCAGACAGCACATCAATGGCAACAAAAAATTAACTCGTAAAACACATTGAGTAAACACAAATGAATGCACAAACTAATAATGTCAATATCGACAAGGCTGAAATAGAAAAGTTTGAAGCACTCGCTTCACGCTGGTGGGATAAGGACAGTGAATTTAAACCGCTACATGAAATTAACCCTCTGCGGCTCGATTATATCGAACACCGCAGCAACGGTTTAAAAGACAAAAAAGTAATCGATGTCGGTTGCGGTGGCGGTATTTTAACAGAAAGCATGGCGCAACGAGGTGCCAACGTTACCGGTATAGACATGGGGGATGCACCACTACAAGTTGCACGGCTTCACAAACATGAATCCGGTGTGGAAGTTGACTACCAGCAAATCACAGCAGAAGAAATGGCAGAGCAACATTCAGGGGAGTTTGATGTGGTCACCTGCATGGAAATGCTTGAACATGTTCCGGATCCGGCTTCGATTATTAAAGCTTGCGCACAACTTGTTAAACCGGGTGGTAACGTGTTTTTTTCTACCATTAATCGCAATCCCAAGTCTTATTTACTGGCAATAGTCGGTGCTGAATATATCCTGCGTATGTTACCGAAAGGCACTCACCACTACGAAAAATTTATTAAACCCTCTGAACTGACCAGCTGGATCAGAAAGGCTGGTCTCAATGCCCGTGAATTGACCGGTATGACCTACAACCCGTTTAGCAAACGTTACGCTTTAGGCTTTGATGTGGATGTCAATTACCTTGTCCATTGCCAGGCATAAAATCTGTACCAATAAATGAAAGGCAACAAACCAAAACTAAAAGCCGTACTGTTTGATCTCGATGGTACCTTTGCCGATACTGCACGGGATCTCGCTGAAGCACTTAACTTTGTACTTGCAAAAAATGCTCGCTCCACTTTACCCTTTGAAACTATTCGCCCTGTCGTATCCAATGGTGGCATCGCATTGATTAAATTGGGCTTTCAAATTGAACCACAACACCCATCTTTTGAAGGTTATCGCCAACAGTTACTTGAATATTACAAACAAAATATCGCACGTTTCACCCGGCCATTTGCCGGCATTGAAAATGTTTTAAGCTACCTGAAAGAAAATAATATTAGCTGGGGTATTGTCACCAATAAACCCAGCTGGCTAACCGACCCATTGATGGCCGCTCTCAATTTACCCAGTCAACCACACTGCATCGTCAGTGGTGATACCCTCGAAACCCGTAAACCTCATCCAGCCACCCTGCTCCATGCCTGTGAACTCATCAACTGTACCCCGGCCGATACTATATATATAGGCGATGCAAAACGGGATATTGAAGCCGGTCAAAATGCCAATATGCAAACACTGGTTGCCTTATTTGGTTATATTGGCGAAGATGATCACCCTCATACATGGGGAGCAACGGATCTTGTTAAACAACCGCACGATATTATTGACTGGATAAAACAGTACCGGACTATTTAGATGAATATTCTCAATCCAGAAATGCTGCTCTTTATTATCCCTGTTATCACGGCTATGGTCACTGGTCTGGTTGTTTACCTTTACGCCCAGAATAAAATTCAAAAATTAAAACAGGAAAATATCAGCCTGGAAACCCGACTTGAACTAGAACGCAAGGCCAGTGATGAAAAATTAACGGCACTGGAACTCGAACGGAAAAAGGTGCAAGAACAACTGACTCATACCTTCAGCACACTCTCCAATCAGGCACTAAAACACAACACCGAAGAATTTCTCAAGCTGGCCAATGAAAATCTGAAAAAATTTCAGAACACTGCTCAACATGATTTAACTGAAAAAGAAAAAGCCATTGAAACATTGATTAACCCCATAAAAGAAGCACTCGAAAAAAACCAGCAGCAAATGCACGCCATTGAAAAAGATCGCAAACACGCCTACGGTGCATTGCAACAGCATCTCGAAACCATGTCACTCAACCAGTCTGCATTACAAAATGAAACACGCAACCTGGTACAGGCTTTACGCCGCCCGGAAGTACGTGGTCAATGGGGGGAAATGACCTTAAAACGTCTGGCTGAACTCGCCGGAATGGTTGAACACTGCGACTTTTATACTCAGGAAAGCATTAAAACCGAAGATACCTTGCAACGCCCGGATATGATTGTGCGAATGCCTGACGGCAGAGAAATTGTGGTGGACGTCAAAACGCCATTGGATGCTTATCTCACCGCTGTGGATGCCGCTACTGATGAAGAACGTGACATTGCATTACAACGTCACTGTAAAAATGTAAAACAACGAGTCAATGAGCTGGCCAGCAAAGCCTACTGGAACCAGCTTAAAAATACGCCCGACTTTGTTGTGCTTTTTATTCCAGGTGATCAATTCCTGTCAACAGCACTCGATTATGATCATAACCTGCTGGAAGATGCACTTAGTAAACAAATTATTCTTGCCACACCCACCAGTTTTGTTGCCCTGCTTCGTGCGGTTGCCTACGGCTGGCGACAGGAACAACTTGCGGCCAATGCCGATAAAATCCGGGATATTGGTGAAGAGCTTTACCAACGCCTTGCGGTTTTTTCCGAGCATCTGGCAAAACTTGGTAAAAGTATGGACAGCAGCACCAAACATTTTAATAATGCTGTCGGCTCCTTCGATACACGTATATTGCCCAGCGCACGTAAATTTAAAGAGCTTGGCATTAATGAGAAAAAAACCATTAACCAGCCGGAACAAATCGAAACCGCAACTCGTTCGCTGGAATCGACTGATATAGACTAATCCTTCAAACTGTCCCGAATTGCATCTTTTGCATCTTTCATGACTTCATTGCCTTTTTGCTTGATACGATCCTGCAGACTGATTTCCTCAAAGGGGTTACTGAAAACAGATTTGCCCTTGCCAATATTCACGCCAGCCCAGAGACCAAGACAAAGCCCAATCACCACACCTAAAATAATTAATTTTAATTTTTTCATTTCATTGTTACTCTATAAATTATGACCACACTGACTTTACAGCAAGCCTACCAACATTGTCAGCAGATTGTACGAAATCATTATGAAAATTTCCCGGTTGCATCCTGGTTTTTACCCAAAAAACTACGACTACCCATCAGCGTCATTTACGCATTTGCAAGACACGCAGATGACCTGGCCGACGAAGGCGAACTTGATGATAACCAGCGCTATATAGCACTTGAACAGTATCAGTCTGATTTAAAAACAGCATTGGAAAATAACGATTCAGACAACCCTGTTTTACTGGCCTTAACCGATGTTATAAAAACACATCAACTGCCAACAGAATTATTTTACGATCTGCTCACAGCATTCAAAATGGATACAAAAAACAAACGCTATCCAACCTTTGATGCTGTGCTGAATTACTGCCATTATTCCGCTAACCCCGTTGGACGTTTGTTACTTCACCTTCATAAACAAAACACTCCGGAAAATTTAAAATATTCCGACTGCATTTGCACTGCATTGCAACTGGTGAATTTCTACCAGGACATTCACCAGGATATAAATGAAAATAATCGCATTTACATCCCCACCAATGAACTTGAAAAATTCAAGGTAACCGAACAACATTTTTCAGAAAAAATAAATGACAGCAACATGCATAAGCTGATGCAATATCAGATTAAACGTGCCAAAAAAATCATGCTGTCAGGAACAGCACTGGGACAACAGCTTCCGGGCTTATTTGGTCTTGAAATTCGACTTATCATACAAGGCGGCTTATCCATTACAGATAAACTGCAGAAATTATCGAATCTATTTGATCGCCCCAGACTCACAAGGACGGATAAATTTGTTATGCTCTGGCACGCATTACGGAAAACAAATCCAGGCCAATAATGATGATTGGAATATAATGACACCCACTGAATACTGCCAGAATAAAGCTGCTTCAAGCGGTTCAAGTTTTTATTACAGCTTTCTGTTTTTACCGGCAAAAAAACGCCGGGCAATTACTGCACTTTATGCATTTTGCAGAGAAATAGATGATGTGACCGATGAAATAAAAGAACCCGATATTGTACGCATCAAACTGGAATGGTGGCGTAACGATGTCAGTAAAATCTATCATGGTCAACCGGAACACCCTGTTAACCAGGAATTGCAACACGTTATTCAGGATTTTAATCTAAAAGAACAACTGCTGCATGAAATGATCACCGGGATGCAAATGGATGTTGATAACACCCGCTACCCCCACTTTGAATTACTTGAACAATACTGTTACCGGGTTGCAGGTGTGGTTGGCTTGCTATCCATCGAGATTTTTGGCTATTCCAATCAACAAACACAGGAATACGCCAGGCTTTTAGGCAATGCATTGCAACTGACCAATATCATTCGCGATATTTATGAAGATGCTTTACGGCAGCGAATTTATATACCCGAAGAGGAACTGAAACGTTTCAATATAACACCAGGCCAGATTTATGCGGGCAAATTTAACACTGAAGAGGATCAAGCAAATTTTAAAAAACTGATGCAATTTCAATGTGAACGCGCAAAAAATTACTATAAAAAAGCACTGGCCACCTTACCCGAAGAAGATCGTTATCAACAAAGTACCGGGCTTATTATGGCGGCCATTTACGAGACCATTCTGGATGAAATTATTCGAGATGACTTCCAGGTTTTAACACACCGGATTAAACTGACACCTCTGCGAAAATTCTGGATAGCATGGCGTACCTGGCGCAATGAGAAAAAACGCCATAAAAAATGGTCAAAGTCACACTAACGAACCAGTCGATAGCATGGACAATACGAAAAAAGAAGCAGATGTTCTGATCATTGGTGCTGGCTGGGCCGGACTCAGTGCAGCGATTACACTGGTTGAGCAAGGAAAACGGGTTTACCTTATCGAATCGGCAAAACAAACAGGTGGGCGCGCACGTGAAGTTAAAATTAAAAATATAATGTTCGATAACGGCACCCACATTATGATTGGTGCTTACACTGAAACACTGCAACTGATACAAAAAGTTTGCTCGTCATCCACCCCTTACATAGAAAAAGATGGGCTTGAACGCCAAAGCCTTGCGCTCAATTATAAAAAACACCGGCATCCAGAAATTAATCTGCCACCCATTCCTTTGCCTGCCCCTTTCAATATTATTGGCAGCTTCCTCCTTGCAAAAGGTTTATCACTAAAAGATAAAGTATGCATACTGACCCTGGGGATAAAAATAAAGCTCAATTTGATAAAACTCCCCGCCGATTTATCACTTTATACATTTTTGAAACGGCAAAAACAGACTGAAAATGTCATTAAAAACATATGGGAACCCTTATGTTTGGCCATAATGAACACCCCCATTGATGCAGCATCCAGTGAAATCTTTTTGCATGTACTAAAAGAAGCTTTTTTTAATTCAAAAAAATCATCTGACTTGTTGTTCTTTAAAACAACGCTGTCTGAAATATTTCCAATACCGGCTGAGAAATACATAAAAAAACATAATGGTCATATTTTGTTGGGGCAAAAAGCATTGTCCATAAAAAAACAAGGTAGCCTTTATAACGTTACAACTTCATCACTGCAGATACTGACAAAACATATTATTATCGCCACACCACCACCGGCAGCCAGTAAATTACTCGAGACGATAAATAACCAAACTGCAACAAATTCACTGATTAACAATCTGAATCAGTTTCACTACCAGACAATTTGCAGCATTTATTTGCAATACCCCCAAAACTTGCAACACCAACGTATCATGCAAGGGTTTCTTGATACGGTCAGTCAGTGGATGTTTGATAAAAATATTCAGAATCAACCAGGGTGGATTTCCATTATTATAAGCAGTAATGGGCCACATTTAAAAATGGATAACCCGACATTAATACAAACCATTATCAAAGAACTGTCACTGTTTTATCCTCACTGGCCGGCACCCATTGATGCTTTTGTGATTCGGGAAAAACGTGCCACCTTTACGGCATCGGTGAATATCAATAGAATACGCCCAGCGAATAAAACAACACTGAAAAATATCTGGCTGGCCGGTGACTACACCAACACTCTTTATCCGGCAACCCTCGAAGGCGCTGTTCGCAGTGGCCTGAAATGTGCCCAACAAATTTTATCGGAGCAATAATCAATCATGCATGCAGCAACACACTACAAAGCCCCAGAAAACCTGTTGGCAAACAAAACAATTTTAATTACCGGTGCCGGAGATGGTATTGGAGCCGAAGCGGCAAAAACGTATGCGGCCCATGGTGCAACGGTTATTTTAACCGGTAAGACAATTCCTAAGCTTGAAAAAATTTATGACGAAATTGTTGCTGCAGGCTACCCTGAACCCGCAATCTATCCCATTGATTTCACCGGTGCCAGCGTGGATGATTATGCCACCATGGCTGAAACCCTCGATAAAAATTTTACTCAACTCGATGGCCTGTTACATAATGCCGCTCAACTGGGTTTAATGACCCCCATCGCAAGCTATACGCCAAAAGATTGGGTAACCACTTTACACACCAATTTAACCGCCCCGTTTTTGCTTACCCAGGCAATGATCCCGTTATTAATGAAAGCCGATAATGCCTCTATTGTATTTACAACCGATACAGTCGGGCAAAATCCCAATGCTTACTGGGGAGCCTACGGTGTATCCAAAGCCGGCATTGATAATTTAATGGTTACCCTCGCAGAAGAACTGGAAAACACCACCCAAATTCGTGTCAATAGTATTGATCCCGGTGCCGTACGCACCAATCTCAGACGCAACGCCTTTCCAGGCGAAGTCCCCACCGAAGTACCACTCGCTGAATCTGTTATGCCCTGTTACCTGTATTTAATGGGCAACGACAGCCTGCAAACACATAAACAAATAATTGCTGCTCAAGGCTAACAACCATTAAAATGGACAAAACCGGCAAAAATACGCCTCTTTTTGCCTCCAGCAGGGTGCCAATTTTTTGACCATTTTTTGACGGTCAATAATTAGCCGTTGCAACTCATTGTTTTTATTGCATATAATCAATATTATCCAATCTGGCACGGTTATCGCATGTACATTGAGCAAGTACAGCAGCCAAGGTGATTAAAATGTCTACACAATCTTCTATCCAAAGTAGTTCAAGCTTGGAATTGAACTCCGCAGTTTTGGGTCATGATGCATTAGATATCATTCCAGCCGAACTTGAACAAACACTCAAGCTGGCGGGTTTGTTACAGACTTCTTTAGAACTCGATACCGTACTCGATTATTTTCTGGATGCTGTCAGCCACCTTATCAATTTTGATGGTGCACAATTTACAAACAATGAATTCAATTACGAATTCCTCTATGGCAAAGTCCAACGCCACAGCTGTACTTACCGACTTCGTCTTGGCGAGGAATTACTTGGTGAACTTTCCTTTAGTCGAAAAAAACGTTTTGCAGAAACTGAAACCAATCAACTTGAAACCATTCTTTGCCAGGTTTTATATCCTGTGCGAAATGCTATCTTATATAAACGTGCGGTTATCTCCTCTCAAGTCGATCCTTTGACTGGCACGAATAACCGGGCTGCATTTGATGCCTCAATTGAGAAAGAAGTAGAGCGTTCACACCGACACCACATGCCTTTATCATTGGCTGTGGTTGATATTGATTTCTTTAAACAGGTTAATGACAGTTATGGCCACAGTACCGGTGATGCCGTACTGTGTAAGGTGACCGACGTCATTAAAAATACCCTTCGTGCCAGTGATGAACTGTTCCGCTACGGTGGCGAAGAATTTACTATCATTCTTAATGGCACCGATAGCGATGGCGCAAATAATGTTGCTGAACGTATCCGTGAAGAAATTGAAAATGCCTATTTTGAACATGAAGGCAACCGCATTCCTCTTACAGTCAGTATCGGTATTTCAAGTCTTACAACAAGAGATGATGCTAAGCGATTGTTTAATAAGGCTGATGCTGCCCTGTATCGAGCCAAAGAAACAGGCCGAAACAAAGTACACTACTATGCCCAGTCCCGAATGAAAACGGGTTAAGCACCCGGCTTTCAGCTTTATTTTCTGTATTAATATGATGCACATCACAGCTTAATCTGGCTTGATTCTCGTGTTTAGCTATATTTATGGTAATGAATAACATGCTATAGTGGTTCACCTGTATAAAACAGGTGAAAAATTGAAGACGAGTCATATCAGATGAATTACCTTACACAATTGGAACAAATGCTTGAATCGGGCTACCGCATAGTCAGTATCGAAACCTATGATACTGATCGGGTTTCTGATCTGTTTACTCAACTCAGCCGCTTTAGCAATAAGGCATATTATGTGAGTACACCCAACACCAGTATGTACCGCGTAGGTGCCTCACATATCGCCATTCCGCGCACGCAAGACCCAACTGATTTACTCGAACACATTGATGGCAGCCAACATTTTGGGGTATTTATTTTGCGTGATTTTAATCAGGCACTGGAAGATAAAACAAATCTGAAATTGTTGCATAAAATTGCTACAGGGGATGTCGATAAAGTGGTATTACTACTAAGTGAAAATATTGATTTGCCCAAGGCACTTAAACCGTATAC
>JALXDW010000445.1 GCA_027070385.1 Chromatiales bacterium | reverse complement strand
ATCTAAATGCAGGGTACGGAAACATGTTTCACCAACGATGTCAGTACTACTCATGATGTCCTCCCCTGTTTGTTTTTAGTTCTTCTATGTACATTTTTATTCTGGCTTTATTTTTTAATGTCTTAATTTTATGCTTTTAACTTTAATCGAGACTATCCAAGATTTTGTCTATTTTTTCCGGTGTTAATTTTTCATAGTAGTTTTCACCAATTTGGAACATAGGCGCATTCACACAGGCACCCAAACATTCCACTTCTTTCAAGGAAAACTTACCATCAGCTGTTATCTCACCAAATTTAATGCCCAGTTTATTCTGTAAATATTCAACAATCTTGTCAGAACCACATAACATGCAGGAGATATTGGTACATACACAAATTTTGTGTTTACCAACAGGCTTTAACTCATACATGGAATAAAAACTGGCAACTTCATAGACCGCAATGGATTCCATTTGCAAATATTCTGCAACCGCATCTATCAAGTCATCGGTGAGGTAACCACCATTTTGATCTTGTGCGATACGCAATGCCGACATCACTGCCGATTGTTTCCTATCCGCTGGGTATTTTGCTATCCACTCATCAATTTGTTGACGCGAAGCATCAGTCAATAATGCTATTTTGTTCGTGTTCTGATGTTTGTGTAATATCATCGGTCAATCTCTCCAAACACGATATCCATCGTACCAATTACGGCAACCACATCAGCAAGCATATGTCCTTTGGTCATTTCATCCATTGCAGCTAAATGCGCAAAACCCGGTGCACGAATTTTTAAACGGTAAGGCTTATTTGCGCCATCAGAAACCAGATAGGTTGCAAACTCACCTTTAGGATGCTCAATGGCGGTATAAACTTCGCCTTTGGGTAAAATAAAGCCTTCAGTAAAGAGCTTAAAGTGATGAATCAGGGATTCCATATCACTTTTCATATGCTCGCGGCTCGGTGGTGTAATTTTATGATCGTCCAACATCACTGGACCAGGATTTTGACGTAACCAATTAATGCATTGTTTGATAATACGGTTGGATTGGCGCATTTCTTCAACACGGATCAGATAACGATCATAACAGTCACCTTCCACACCTACCGGAATGTCAAAATCAAGTTTATCGTAAACTTCATAGGGCTGCTTCTTACGCAAATCCCATTCAACACCGGAACCCCGCAGCATCGGACCGGTAAACCCAAGATTCATTGCCCGTTCAGGTGAAACCACCGCAATGCCCACTGTTCGCTGTTTCCAGATACGGTTATCTGACAGCAACGTTTCGTATTCATCGACATAAGTTGGAAAACGATCGGTAAAGTCTTCAATAAAATCAAGCAACGAACCATCGCGCGCTTTGTTCAGGCTTTCGGTTTGTGTTTCATTACGGTATTTTGTTTTCTTTTCGTAACGTGGCATCTGCTCTGGTAAATCACGATAAACACCACCGGGACGGTAATAAGCCGCGTGCATACGTGCACCGGAAACCGCTTCGTACATATCCATTAAATCTTCACGTTCACGGAAGGCATAAAGGAAAACAGTCATTGCACCAATATCCAGTGCATGTGTTCCAATCCACATTAAATGGTTGAGGATGCGGGTAAGTTCGTCGAACATCACACGAATATATTGCGCACGTTCCGGTGGCGCCACACCCAGTAATTTTTCCAGCGCAAGCACATAACCATGTTCGTTACACATCATGGAAACATAATCGAGCCTGTCCATATAGGGAATGGTTTGATTATAAGGCTTACTTTCGGCCAGTTTTTCAGTTGCGCGATGTAACAAACCCACATGCGGGTCAGCACGTTCAATCACTTCACCGTCCATTTCCAGTACCAGGCGCAATACACCATGTGCAGCGGGATGCTGTGGACCAAAGTTAAGCGTGTAGTTTTTTATCTCAGGCATCTTTATCTCCGGAAGCAACGTCATTCGCACTCGAGATTGCATTTAATGCAAGTGCAGCTTCACGTTCGGCATAGCGATGATCTTCACGAATCACACGCGGCTGATTCACTCGTGGGTCAATCGAAACAGGCTGATAGATAACACGCTTTTGTTCTTCGTCATAACGCATTTCAACATTACCGCTAAGAGGAAAATCTTTTCTGAATGGATGACCAATAAAACCGTAATCCGTCAAAATACGACGCAAATCAGGATGACCATCAAAGATAATACCAAACAGATCAAAAGCTTCACGTTCAAACCAGTCAGCACCTTTCCAGATATCAATGACCGAATCCACAACAGGTGGTTCACCATCAACAAATGTTTTTACACGAATACGGTGGTTGTTTTTAATCGACAATAATTGATAAGCAACAGCGAAACGTGGCCCTTCCCACTGTGAATTATCGTAGGTGCTGTAGTCCACTCCACAAATATCAACAACCTGTTCGCAATGAAAAGCAGAATCGTCATGCAGAGTTTGACAGACATCATGCAGGTCTGCCTGATTTGCCACTACCGTGACTTCATGGAATGCCACAATAACATCTGTTATTTTGCCATTTAAACGCTTGCGAAGCGTTTCTGCTAATTGATTGTAATAGTCGGACATATTAATCTGGATATCGCTACTTTAATTGTGTTCAGGTTCTGGCTATGGTCGTTGTACGACGGATTTTATTTTGTAATTGCAAAATACCATATAACAGTGCCTCTGCGGTTGGTGGGCAACCCGGGACATAAATATCCACCGGTACAATGCGATCACAGCCGCGAACGACCGAATAAGAATAATGGTAATAACCACCACCGTTAGCACAGGAGCCCATTGATATCACCCAGCGAGGTTCCGCCATCTGGTCATAGACTTTACGTAACGCAGGTGCCATTTTGTTCACTAGTGTACCGGCCACGATCATGACATCGGACTGGCGAGGACTTGGACGAAAAATAACCCCCATACGATCCATATCATAACGAGCCGCTGCCGCTTGCATCATTTCAACCGCACAACAAGCCAAACCAAAAGTCATCGGCCATAATGAGCCTGTACGTGCCCAATTAATCATGGCATCGGCACTGGTGGTAAAGAAACCCTGCTGCGTTAAACTTTTTTCAATAACACGACCCGGCTCAGGGTTTTGAGGATCCAGGGGTTTGATTGTTTCATCGGTAAAAGTACCGTCAACAATATTTCTTGAAGCCGCCATATTCGTGTTTACTCCCATTCTAATGCCCCTTTCACCCACTCATAGATAAAACCGATAACCAGAATACCGAGGAAAATCACCATCGCAATATAACCAAAGATACCAATCTCTTCGATCACGACAGCCCAGGGGAATAAAAATGCAATTTCTAAATCGAATATAATAAAGAGTATGGCAACCAGATAATAGCGCACATCAAATTTCAGGCGAGAATCTTCAAAGGCTTCAAAACCACACTCATAAGGGGAGTTCTTTTCTGCATCCGGTTTTACGTTACCCGTGAAATACGACAGGCTAAAGCCCAGCGCAATCATGATGACACCCACCCCAAGGCCGATGACAATAAATATGAGCACTGGCAAATAATTTTCCAGCATTGGTTGCTCCCCCTTATGAACATGCATGGCAGCTTTATTG
>JALXDW010000444.1 GCA_027070385.1 Chromatiales bacterium | reverse complement strand
CAATGTTTTGCATTTTGTAATGAAGCATCTTGATTCTCCTTGTCAGCCTTTATTTGGAACGATCATTCCATTTTGTCGTTTGTAAGTCAAGTTTTTAGAAACACAAAAAATAAATATTATAAGTTGCTGAAATTATTGTATTTATTATAGTGTGGATAGGAAATTAAGCATATATCGTGGCATAATCAACAAATGGCGGGACGAGAAAAACAATTCGATCAGACTTTGGCTCTCAACAGGGCGCTCAAGATTTTTTGGGCGAAAGGCTTTGAGGCCACTTCCATGCAGGAACTCGTTGAGGCCATGGGAGTGAACCGTGCCAGTCTGTACCAGACCTATGGTAATAAAAGTGAATTATTCCATGCAGCCATTGATCAATATATGAATCATAGCCTTGCAATGATAGAGACGACACTCAAGGCCAAGGGCTCACCACTGGGCAAGCTTAAACAGCTGTTTATTCAGTTAATTGAACAAAGTTTATCAACCAATATGAGTGGTTGTTTTGTGAATAACACCGCAGCAGAATTAGCGCCACATGATCCAGTTATCGCAACTAAAATTCGTTATTTTTGGCAACAGTTTGAACAATTATTTGCTCGTACATTACTGCGCGCCGTTGATAATGCAGAATTGAATAACAATACCGACATACAAAAATTGGCAGCTTTGCTCAATAGTACGTTGCAAGGACTGATCCTTAAAACAAAAGCCGGTATTAGCAAAAACAAACTGCTCGCTGATATTGATTTGTTATTCAGTTTGATTCAGTAATTTACTTCAATGCTATATTTTAACGAGCAAAGCATACAAATTTATAAAGTGTTTTCTTCTTCATTCAAAGCGTTATACTCAGTAAAGATAAAATAAGGAGTTTATTATGTTTGAGTTAGGATTTGGTTCATTTGTTTTATTTGCACTCATTTTTTCATTTGTACTGTTATTTATGGGGGTGCAATCTGTTCCGCAAGGTATGGAATATACAGTTGAACGCTTTGGACGTTACACACGCACTCTGCATCCAGGGCTTAACTGGATAACACCGGTTTTTGATAAAATCGGGGCAAAACTGAATATGATGGAACGGGTGATGGATGTGCCGTCACAGGAAGTGATTACCAGAGACAATGCCATGGTACGAGTCGATGGCGTGGTCTTTTTCCAGGTACTTGATGCAGCCAAAGCCGCATATGAAGTGAACCAATTAGAGCTGGCTATTTTAAACCTGACCATGACCAATATTCGTACCGTGATGGGTTCAATGGATTTGGATGAGCTGCTTTCCAAACGTGATAAAATTAATGCGGAATTATTAACGGTTGTTGATGATGCCACCACACCTTGGGGCGTTAAAGTCACGCGCATTGAAATCAAGGACATCAGTCCACCGCGTGATCTGGTTGATTCAATGGCACGACAGATGAAAGCCGAGCGCGAAAAACGTGCCCTGATATTGGAAGCAGAAGGTGAACGTCAGTCTGAAATTTTAAAAGCTGAAGGTGAAAAGCGTGGAGCAATATTACAGGCTGAGGGTCGTAAAGAAGCTGCATTTTTAGATGCTGAGGCACGTGAACGCCAGGCTGAAGCCGAAGCCCGTGCAACCCATGTTGTCTCGAAAGCCATCGAACAGGGTGACCTCAATGCACTGAATTATTTTGTTGCCAATAATTATGTCGACGCATTAAAAGAGATAGCCTCTGCACCGAATGAAAAACTGGTGATGATGCCATTAGAAGCAGGCAGCATTATCGGTGCTATTGGTGGTATTGCTGAATTGTCCAAAGCGGTTAAAAAATAGGTTGTTGTAATGACTGAATTACTGGAAAACTTGACCAACTGGCACTGGTTTATTCTTGCCGTTATTTTATTCGTACTGGAGGTTTTTGCACCAGGTGCGGTGTTTATGTGGATAGCCATTGCAGCGGCCGTTATGGGATTAATTCTGAGTTTATTTACCGGGATTAGCTGGGAATACCAGTTATTCCTGTTTGCCATTTTAAGTGTGGCAAGTTTGTTTGTATGGCGAAAAATAGCAGCAAAGCATCCGCTTGAAAGTGATCAGCCGCAACTTAATCGTAGAGGGATGCAGTATGTCGGACGAACCTTCACCCTCGAGGAACCGGTTGTTAACGGGCGAGGTCGTATCCGTGTTGATGACACGACATGGAAAATTGAAGGTGAAGATTGTGCTGTGGGTGAAACCGTAAAAGTAGTAAAGGTCGATGGTGCAGTATTACAGATTGAAAAAATATAGATTCAATCAGTATGTTAAATTTAAGGATAAAATAAAGTGACAACATGAAAATTGGTTTGGCACTTGGTAGCGGTTCTTCGCGTGGTTGGTCCCATATTGGTGTCATCAATGCATTGGCTGAGCAAGGCATTGATGCAGATATTATTTGTGGTACTTCCATTGGCTCATTGGTGGGTGCTTCTTATGCAGCCAATAATCTGGATAAACTTGAGAAATGGGTATGTTCACTTACCCGTTTTGAAATAGCGCGTTTTTTTGAAATTAACACATCACTGAATGGTTTTGTGAATACCGAAAGGTTGCATGATTTTCTAAATAAATATGTGGCAAGCGACAATGCTGTTATCGATTCACTGGATAAACAATATGCCTCAGTTGCAACAGATTTGGAAACGGGCAGAGAGGTATGGTTAACAGAAGGTTCGGTATTGGAAGCCGTTTGGTCGTCTATTTCATTGCCCGGTTTGTTTCCTGCCATAAAAAATAACAATCAGTGGCTTGTTGATGGTGGTCTTGTTAATCCTGTGCCTGTCTCTGTGTGTCGGGCATTGGGAGCGGACATTGTTATTGCGGTCAACCTGAATGGTGACATTGTCGGGAAACATTTCCAGAAACCAAAAACAGCCACGAAAAAAGATAATGGTGTTGTTGGCCGAATGACGGATTTTGTTACTGAATATACCTCCTCCGTTTTTTCAACAATAAAATCTGAAGATCAACCCCCCAGCCTTTTTGAAGCAATAGCCGGTTCCTTTAATATTACACAGGACAGAATTACACGCAGTCGAATGGCCGGTGATCCGCCTGATATTATACTGTCACCGAAACTGGCTCATATTGGTTTGCTTGAATTTCATCGTGCTGTAGAAGTGATTGACGAAGGACGAAAGTGTGTACAACGAATATTGCCGGAAATACAGTATATGCTGGATTTATTGAATATACATAAATAAAAAACAATCAAGATGGGTTAAAAAAGAAAACAGCAAGCGAGTCACAACATTTTGTTTCCAGGTTATGATAGGCTAATGGAATGACACAACCTGTTATTTCCATATCAAATTTATCCAAGATATATTCCAATGGTCATTATGCGTTGAAAGATATCAACCTTAATGTTCAGCAGGGTGAAATTCTGGCATTACTCGGGCCAAACGGTGCAGGTAAAACTACGCTTATTTCAGCTATTTGTGGCATTGTTAATCCCAGTAAGGGTTCAATTCATGTGGCGGGTTATGACACGATAAAAGACTACCGGCAAACACGTAGCATGATTGGTTTGGTTCCTCAGGAACTAACACTCGGTGCCTTTGAAACAGTTTGGCATACAT
>JALXDW010000443.1 GCA_027070385.1 Chromatiales bacterium | reverse complement strand
GCTATGTCATTGAAGAAGTCCTTTCAATCGTTCAACCCGATGATGCCTGGTTCTGGGCAACGCATCAGGGTGCAGAAATTGATTTGGTCATGCAAAAGAATGGGCAAATGATTGGCGTAGAATGTAAACGTACCGATGCACCGCGAGTAACTGCATCAATACGTACAGCATTGCATGACTTAAATTTAGATAAAGTATGGGTGATATACCCAGGGGATAAAAAATTTATACTAACGGATAAAGTAGAAGCATTGCCGCTAAAAAAACTACTGGAAACAGAATTGGTATAAACAAAGTTTTAACACGTTTGGCTTGCGTAAAATAGTAAGATAACCAAACAAATTTGCTCTTTAAAAATAAGTTTTTAAAACAACAAGTTACAAAGCCACTTAAAATAAAGGTAAAATAGCCTAAAATGCATTAAGTGGTTGATGTAACTTATTTTTTGCTTAAAATATTACTGTTCACTGCCGCACACGCAGCTTAGAAACCAATTTTAGAACAGTGCTTGCAAGGGCGGCAGGATTACCGAAAATAAAACATAGCCGCCGACTGGATGAGTTAACCGATGCAGATAAAAAGAAATTACGCGAAGCGTTATGCTGACTGCAAAGCTTGTCCGGTGAGGCGTGCGCCCTGATTACAAAATCTATTCTTCCAGATGTAGATTAAGTTGCGCTGATATAGTATGCCATTCGTCAAGCGTCAATTCATCACCGCAGGCCGACATATCGTTAGCGTTGGCAGCGTCAACCGTCTCCAAAAGCGTGAAACCGTTAATAGTATTTACGGATTCAATACGGATTCGGGTGCCGTTGCCGTCTGTGAAAATTTGACCGGATATAGGTGTATTCATGTCATTAACTCCTATCAAAATAAGCAGAAATAATACCATAAAAAGTTCACTGCCGTACACGTAGCTTAGAAATGTATAACTTGAACAATCTGGGTCAGAACACATATATTGCTAATGTACTCCTAGTCGAGCTCAAGCGTAATGATTAGGAGTCATTACGCTTTGTTCTGCCTCCTAAGAATATGACTTCAAGAACAAGCTTGTCAGAAATTAAATAATTCACTGCCATACATGCGGATTATAAAAGAATAAATATTTGTGGTATCGATTGGTGATGCAATATTTGGATGTTGTTGTTTATCAAATTTGTTTTTGATGTAGCAGGTTTATGATGATTGTCGTTAACACGATATTTGTGTGTTTATTCGAAAACAATGGTTCGGTTTTTGTAAACGAGGGTTTTAAAATTAATATGTGACCAGATGGCTTTGGATAAAACAATTTTTTCTATGTCCTGTCCTTTACGGACGAGGTCTGCAATGGTGTCGGTATGGCGGATGGGTTCAACATCTTGTGCAATGATGGGGCCTGCGTCTAAATCTGCTGTAACATAGTGGCTGGTTGCACCAATAATTTTTACACCACGTTCATAGGCATTGTGGTAGGGCTTGGCTCCGGGGAAGGCGGGTAAAAAAGAGTGGTGTATGTTAATAATTTTGTTTTCAAAGTGCTGTATTAAATTTTCTGAGAGTATTTGCATGTAACGGGCAAGTACTATGGTGTTTATTTTGTGTTTTTTCAACAGTTGCAGTTGTTGTGTTTCGGCCTGTTTTTTATTGTTTTTATCCACCGGGATATAATGAAAGTCGATACCCAAGGGGGTGACGGCCTGTTCGAGATCCGGGTGGTTGCTGATTACCAGTGGTATTTTGAAACCCCATTCTTTTGATTGATAACGAGCCAGTATATCGAATAAACAATGTGAATATTTTGATACGAAAATGGCCATTGCGACAGGTTGTGTAGAGAAGTGTAAGGACCACTGCATTTCAAGTTTTGTGGCAACTTCGATATTAAATTGTGTTTGTATTTTATTATCGGCAATTTTAAAGTTTGTTAAGTCCCATTCAATTCGCATAAAAAACATTTTTTCATGCTGATCGACATGTTGTTCAAGGTCAATAATGTTGCCATTGTATTTTGAAATAAAATGCGTAATGGTGTTGACCAGCCCTTTTTTATCCAGGCAGGAGATGAGAACAATGGCAGAGTTACGAGTCATAACAAGTTTGACTTTATTTTCAGCAGTTGTTCAGGATGTAATTGTGCTTGTTTGGCAATATCTAACGCACGTTCCAGTCGGGCGGGTGCTGAACGCCCCATACATTTATGTTCCGGATCACCTTGCATGGCGTTGTGCATTCCTTTTATAAGGGCGTTACGATCAAATGTTTTGCCTGTCAGGTATTCCTGGATATCAATCACTTCATTTGCAATGGTTGTGGCTAATGTTTGATGTTGTTCCCAAAGTGTTTTAACGCTGGCATTGTCCAGTCCTATTGCTTTCAGGGCCAGCCCGGCAATGTTGGTTGTTAAGATATAAACATTTTTAATCACTAATTCGAGTTCAAGTTGTTGGCTGTCTTTGACGATATTAACAGGAATTTCCAGTGTGGCCAGGGCATCGTGGATGGTTTGTGCGTGAGGCCCGTAAACCGGTGAGGGTATCAGTACTTTGGTATCCTGGCCTTTTTTCTTTTCAAACCAGACAGAGATTACGGTAGGGGCATTATTTTTCAGCCATTCATATTGTTGCCAGTCGCGGGGCAATAGCTCGTTTTGTAATAAGACAAGGCGTTGTTGCCAGGCCGCAGGCATTTTTTCCAGTACGGGGTGAAGATCATTTTCGGCAACGGCAACCAGTACGAGTAAGGGTTCAGGCATTTGTTGTGCTGCATCGTCCAGCGTGATTTGACGGGTGACGGGATAAACGGGGTGGCCGGAGCGAAGAAGTCCTCGGGCAAACACACTGCCCATTTCACCCAGACCAATGACCACAAGGGGTTGTTTCATTGTAAATGTTCCTGATTCAGTCGGTTATTTGTTTGTTTTTCACTCAATTTTCGTTTTTTGTCTATTAACATTGACGATGGCTTTGGCTTCATTAACCAGAGTCATAGCATGATAAAAAGAGGCAATACCCCTACAGCTCTAAAAGGTATAGCATCAAGGAGTTAAATTATTATAAACAAAATCAGGAATCAACGGAGGAAAATATCATGTCGGACGGTTTACTCTTTGCTCTTGGATGCGCACTTATCGCTATTATATATGGCGGCATTTCAATCGTATCCATTATGAAATTATCGCAAGGTAGTGATGAAATTAAACGTATCGCGCTGGCTATTCAGGAAGGTGCGATTGCTTACCTTGCGCGTCAATACACCGCTATATCCATGGTGGGTGTGGTTTTATTTATTGCTATTGGTGTCTTTTTAGGCTGGTATACGGCTTTTGGTTTCGCCATTGGTGCGCTTTTATCCGGTGCTGCCGGCTATATTGGGATGCATGTTTCCGTGCGTTCCAACTCGCGTACTGCAGAAGCGGCAAAACAGGGTATTAACCCGGCATTACGCGTTGCATTCAGAGGCGGTGCCATTACGGGGATGCTGGTTGTGGGTTTAGGTTTGCTCGGTGTTGCCGGTTATTATGCGACTTTAGTTTTAATGGGAGTTGAAGATCCACTTCATCCTATGATTGGTTTAGCCTTTGGTGGTTCCTTAATTTCAATTTTTGCACGTTTAGGCGGTGGTATCTTTACCAAAGGCGCAGATGTGGGTGCCGATATTGTGGGTAAAGTGGAAGCCGGTATCCCTGAAGATGATCCACGTAACCCGGCTGTTATAGCGGATAACGTGGGCGATAATGTGGGTGACTGTGCGGGTATGGCCGCAGATTTATTTGAAACTTACGCGGTGACCATTATTGCGACCATGATTTTAGGTGGGCTGGTATTAAAAGGTGCCGGTGATCTGGCGGTCACCTATCCGTTGGTATTGGGGGGGGTCTCTATCTTAACGTCCATTATTGGTTCCTGGTTTGTTTCTGTTCAGGATGGTGGCAAAATCATGAATGCCTTATATCGAGGTACGGGTATTGCCGCTGTGCTTTCAGCGGTTGCTTTTTACTTTGTAACAAACGAAATGATGGCTGGTGTGACATTGCCCGGTATTAACGGTTCGGTACCGGATGCGTTATATGCTTCCGCATTGATTGGCCTCGCTTTAACCGTTGCAATGATTGTGATTACTGAATATTACACTGCAACTGAATTTGGTCCGGTGCGTCATATTGCCGAAGCATCAACAACCGGTGACGGTACTAATGTCATTGCAGGTTTAGGTGTGTCAATGAAATCAACCGCACTGCCGGTACTGGCCGTTTGTGCTTCCATTTATGGTGCTTATCATTATGCCGGTTTATACGGGATTGCGATTGCCGCAACGTCGATGTTATCAATGACCGGGATTATTGTTGCACTCGATGCCTATGGCCCGATTACGGATAATGCCGGTGGTCTGGCGGAAATGTCGGATATGCCTGAAGATATTCGTAACCGTACCGATGCGCTGGATGCCGTGGGGAATACAACCAAAGCAGTGACCAAAGGCTATGCGATTGGTTCTGCCGGTTTGGCAACGCTTGTACTGTTTGCCGACTTTACTCAAACACTGGCCAATCATGGTGATGGTACTGCGATTACGTTTGATTTATCCAACCATTACGTCATTATTGGTTTATTCATTGGTGGTCTTATTCCTTATTTATTCGGTGCAATGGCGATGGAGGCAGTGGGTCGTGCAGCGGGTTCTGTGGTGATTGAAGTACGTCGCCAGTTTAAGGAAATGCCGGGTATTATGGATTACACCGTTAAGCCTGATTATTCAAAAGCTGTGGATATGTTGACAAAAGCCGCTATCAAAGAAATGGTTATACCTTCTTTGTTACCGGTTGTGGTACCGATTATTGTGGGTTTGACACTTGGCGCACAGGCATTAGGTGGTGTACTCATTGGTACCATTGTAACCGGCTTATTTGTGGCAATTTCAATGACCACCGGTGGTGGTGCCTGGGATAATGCCAAAAAATACATCGAAGATGGTAATTTTGGCGGTAAGGGTTCGGATGCACATAAAGCAGCCGTGACCGGTGATACCGTAGGCGACCCCTACAAGGATACAGCGGGTCCTGCCATTAACCCATTGATTAAAATAATGAATATTGTTGCATTGTTACTAGTGCCGCTATTGTAAGCGCTCACAAAATGGGAAAAGAGGCAACCATCCGGTTGCCTTTTTTTTGTTTTTATCATTCGATAAAGACTAAAGATATAAGTAAATATGCCGCTATTTTTAGTGTTCAATCAGCGAATGTAAAAGAGATACCATGAGTATAGCAGCCACTAATCAGCCCATTATTGATAATGAAAGCGAAGTTTTAACGGTTTTTACCTTTTGGATAGGTGATGAATTGTTTGCTATTAATATCGAAAATATTCTTTCAGTGACCCAGGATCTGGATAATCTGTTACAGCCACCTGTTAAATCGCGTGGTCTGATGGGGGTGATTAATTACATGGATGAGCCGGTAGCTGTGTATAACTTTGCTGAAATGCTGGATATTCCTTCTACACGAGAAATCAAATCAAATTTGGTGGCATTATTAAATGCAAGGGAACAGGATCATATTGATTGGGTGGATGCGCTTGAAAAATCACTGAAAGAAAACATTCCTTTTGAAAAGGCGCGTGACCCTAATTTGTGTGCTTTTGGTAAATGGTATAACAAGTTTAAAACACGTGATGAAGCGTTGATGGATATCATGAAACATTTTGAACAGCCACATAACGAAATTCATGCATTGGCTGATGAGTTGCTGGGGCTTAAAGATAATGGCCAACTAGAAGAAGCATTGTACAAGCTTCATCTTGCACGTATGACCAACCTGAATTATTTAGTTAAATACTTTGCTCATGCTCGCAGTCAAATTGAAGAATCGTTACACACCGTGATTATTAATATAACCAATGACGGTGTAAAACCTTTAATTGCCTTACAGATAGATGAAATACATGAAGTGATGAACTTCAGAAAGTCGGATCTGCGCGGGCTCGACAGAATGGGGCTGGATGTGGTGCTTGAAATGGAAGGTTTGTTCAAGGGTTACTTAGGCAGTGATGACAATCAGAGCAGTTGTTTGTTACTGGATACCTCCAACTTGCTGGTGAATGTAAAATCACTTTAAGTGTTTTTTATATTGCCCATTAGTTTGTTAAAGGCGGGATATTTCCGGGAGTGATCTCAAAATTTAAAACAAACATGAACTGTGCATTATCACTCACCAAAGTCATTAATTCATGAAAATGAAACGCGTCATTTAATGTTCTCAGACCGGTATAAATACTTTTGGGTGGTGTCTTCTGCTTTAAAGCATTTGGGGTTAAACACAACGTTCTTTCAGCCCTGAATCCCCCGATATGTTGGGCGCAAAGCGTAATCGGCAAACGCTGCAAGGTATCAAAATCTGTTGCTATTTCATTATGGTAAATATCTTTATTTACAAATGATTTTCGGCCACGTTGAATTTGGATTTGAGTGCTTATCCAGTGATGGTTTAATGTGGAAATAACAAAGGTCCAGCCATAACCATGATTTTTTCCACTATAATGTATGGATTCCAGGTTAATTTTAATTTTATAGTGATTATTCGCCGGGTATTGTTGTCTGCTTGCGGTTGTTGATAAGCGTAAAGATCCCGCTGTTGGAATATTTTTAAGCAATGGGGTGAGATTTTTGTTTGAGTCGAATCTGTTTTGAGTGCGGTTATCGAAATAAATCATCTTGTTATTCCCTTACGTCTGATAATGGCAGGATAGGCCTTGCCAGTGACAAAAAAAATGAAGCAATACGGGGAAAATATGTGAAGTATTCACAAAATCGAATATCGAATAACCGATATTGAGCAAAGTCTGGTTGTTTTGTAACCAGAAGCACGGTAATAAATAAAGTATAATTGTTAAATCTATCACATTATGCCCTCGATTTTTTTTCGTTTTGGTCGATATTTTAGGGTATAGGTTATTGGATATTTTTATGGATATACAAAGGATTATTGTTTTAAACACAAAAGGCGGTTGTGGTAAAACAACGTTGGCGACTAACCTTGCCAGTTATTATGCTAATTCAGGGCTTTCTACATCATTAATGGACTATGATCCTCAAGGGTCAAGCACGCGTTGGCTAAGTTTACGCTCCAAAGAACGCCCTTTAATTCATGGTGTTGAGGCACATAAAAAACCACGCGGTAATGTAACACGGGTCTGGCAGAATCGAATTATCCCCGATACAGATCGGGTTGTTATTGATGCTCCTGCCGGTGTTGACCACACCCAGTTACTGGATTTTGTTCGCCAGGTAGATACGGTGCTGATCCCGGTTTTACCTTCACCGATTGATATCCATGCCGCAACCCGTTTTGTTGAAGATTTGTTGCTGGTTGCCAAGGTGCGCCAACTGGGTATTCGAGTCGGAGTTGTGGCGAATCGTGCCAAAACCAATACGGTTATTTATCATTCTCTGGAACGCTTTTTAAAAACGTTGCATTTACCTTTTATAACCACACTGCGTGATACCCAGAACTATGTTCGTGCGGCTGAGCGTGGTATTGGTATTTATGAAATGTGGGACAAACGTGCCGATGTCGATAAAGTACATTGGCAACCTCTGCTTGCATGGTTGGAAGAAAATAACAGGGATTGGAACAGTCACATTACGCCTGTTGCCTGAGATTTGGTCTTACCCCCCTCTAAACTTCAGCTCAGTATTCAGTATGCGTCTGTTATTATTTTGCGATAAAGACCGATTGTGCATTGGCCGTTAACTCCGTTATCGGATAACCATAAACATCGGTTAAATTTTTTGCTGTGACTATCTCTTTGGTTTTCCCTGCCAGTGTTCTACCATCATCATAGATAAATAAAATATGATCACAATACTGTTTTGCCAGATTAATATCATGCATGACCATTGCGATGGCATGTTGCTGTTTAAAAAGAGGTGTTGTCAGGTAATGAAGCAGTTGATGCTGATGAGCGATGTCCAAATGATTAACCGGTTCATCAAGCAACAAAATATCTGTTTGTTGAGCAAGCAACGTGGCTAACCCAAGACGGCGGCGTTCACCACCGGATAGTGATGTAATATCACGCTGCTGATAACCGGCAAGCCCCATTTTTTCCAGTAAGTTGTTGACCATGCGGATATCTTCATGATCAGGCCATTGCCATGCCTTTAAATGAGGATGGCGACCGATTAAAGCCGTTTCCAATACGGTCGAGGGGAAAACATCCTGAAAATCCTGTAATAAAATACCCAGCTGTCGAGCCAGTTTTGAAGCTTTTATTTTCTCAATGGGAATATTATTCAGCTTAATACTTGCGTGGGAATTAACAGTCGTACCGGCTAAGGGGATTCCAGCGAGTGTGTGCAGTAAAGTTGTTTTGCCTGTCCCGTTTTTACCGAGAATGCCCCAGTTTTCTCCGGTTTGTATTTTCAGGTTAAGTGACTGACATAAAGTCCGCTCTGCAATTTTAAGAGTCAGATTATCGACAGTTAAACAGCTCATTAGCGATATGCCTCGCTGCGCTGTAATAAATAAAGAAATATTGGTATACCTACCAAAGCCGTTACAATCCCCACCGGTATCTGGACAGGAGAAAATAAACTTCTTGATAAGGTATCGGCCAACATCAGCAGGCCGCCACCACATAACACACTGGCAGGTAGCAATATTCGGTGATCATGGATACCGATAAGGCGGATTAAGTGTGGAACAACCAGACCAATAAAACCAATACTGCCTGCCTGGGTCACGGCTGCTGCTGTACACAAGGAGGCTAATATTAAAAGTTTCCATTGCAAGTTGTCGGTTACAACACCTAACGAGCGGGCAAATTGTTCTCCTCTAATGAGCACGTTCAATGAATGGGATAACAGTAAACTGAAGAATAAACCGGTAAGCAAAATAATCAATCCCATTCCTGGAAAATGGCTATAACTTAAATCACCCATTAACCAGAACAGCATACTGTGTATACGATCATTAGGGCTGAAGGTTAAAATAAAACTGATAACGGCTCCCCAACCTGCGGCCAGAATAACCCCGGTGAGTAATAAACGTGTGGGATTCCAGTGCGTATTTTTGACGCCACGGCTAAGCAGAAATACCAGCAGCATTGCAAATAAGGCCCCGGCAAAAGCACTTATTGTCAGGGCTATCAATGGCAAGCCAATTAAAATAGCAAGCAGAGCGGCAACCGATGCACCCCCTGAAATACCTAATATATAAGGGTCAGCGAGTGGATTACGTATAAGAACCTGCATGAGTGTCCCCGCCAGGGCAAGCAAGCCACCGGTTACAAATGCAGACAGTGCACGTTCCAGGCGTAATTGTATGATGAGTTGCTGGGTCGAGGATTGTTCATTAAAAAAATGCACTAAAAGATCAGTAAGAGAAAGCGGGCTGCTCCCGATAAGTAGGGCAATCAGTAAACTGATGATAACGAAAACAAACAGTGTCGCTATTAGCCAATAACTTGAATGTGTTTTTAACATTTCAGCCGTGGATATGATTCAATTCATGGCTTGAAGATTATGTTTCGGAATGTAAGTGCATGATCTTCCAGCCGTGTTGTGTGGCATATTGTGACAGTTTTTCATCCGGGTCAACGGCAACAGGGTAGCTTACCTGCTCCAGTAATGGAATGTCATTATGTGAATCGCTATAGAACCAGCTGTTTTGCAGATGGTGGCCGGCTTGTTGCAACCATTCATTCAGTCGGGTGACTTTACCTTTTTGAAAACAGGGAACACCTTTGACTTGCCCCGTGTATTGGTTGTTGATTATTTCGGGTTCTGTGGCCAGCAGGTTATCAATGCCAAATTCTTTGGCAATGGGAGCGGTAATGAAACGATTGGTTGCGGTAATAATCAGTAATTCATGATCTTGTTCACGGTGCCGCTGAACAAGCTGACGGGCTTGTGGGCTAATTAATGGAAGAATGGATTGTTGCATAAATTGTTGGTGCAAGTGAGCTAATTGAGCCATGCTGAGCTGACTCAGTGGTTTTAAACTAAAGCGCAGGAATTCATGAATATCCAGTGTGCCCGCTTTGTAAGCATCATAAAATCGTTGGTTTTCCCGCTTGTATTCGCTTCGATTGACATGCCCGTGTTGGGCAATAAATTCGCCCCAGAGCGCATCACTGTCCCCCGCAAGCAAGGTGTTATCAAGGTCAAATATTGCTAAGTCTTTATTTTCATTGGTTTTTGTTATCTTCATCGGGCTATTTTAGCCTAAAAATGCAATCTGCAACACATCGGCCGGTTATATCCGGAGTGAGGATAAAAAAGGGACAAAAATTAACTCTTTAAGGGCAATTTATGCAATTATATTAAGGGAATACGAAAGATAAAGAATATGGAGTTCGTTAATGATCGACCAAGATGGCTACCGGGCAAATGTCGGCATTATGCTAAGTAACGCTAAGGGCGAATTGTTGTGGGCGCGGCGTCTGGGACGGGATGGTTGGCAATTTCCACAAGGCGGTATTCAGCCAAATGAAACACCTGAACAGGCCTTGTTTCGTGAATTAAAAGAAGAGATCGGTTTGGAAGTGGATGAAGTTGAAGTCATAAACTCGACTCAAGGTTGGCTGCGTTATGATTTACCTAAAAATCTGCAACGGACAGGGAGCAAACCGGTTTGTATTGGGCAAAAACAAATCTGGTTTTTACTGAGGCTGACCTCAAGTGAAGAGCTTATTAAACTGGATTGTTCTGACAAGCCTGAATTCGATCAGTGGTGCTGGATTCAACCACAACTTGCAGTTGAACAGGTGGTCGCATTTAAACGTAATGTTTACCATAGTGCTTTGTCAGCGTTATTACCGGATTACAGTTTGAGCCTGAAACAAAACGGATAGTCACCCTCTGAACAGCATATAATATGTTACTGGAACTTAAACAAATTATAACGGAATTTGTGAGTACGCGCGCAATAGAGCGTAAGTTGCAGTTGTTGGTCAAGAATATTCACAAGACGATTCAGTGTGATGCGTGTTCAGTTTTTTTGGTCGATGAGCAAAATCGTCAACTTGTTTTAATGGCAACGGAAGGATTTTATCAGGAAGCGGTGGGTGTTGTTCGTCTGCCACTTAATAACAGTCTGTCCGGCCTGGTTGTCAAACGTGCCGAACCGATCAGTCTTGATGATTGCTCACAACATCCAGCCTATTATTATGTTTCTGAAACCGGTGAAGAAGCTTTTCATGGTTACATTGGTATTCCGGTTATTCATAATCGTCATGTGTTAGCCGTTATCACCTTGCATCAAAAAGCAAAGGCTTACTTCGACGTTGACAGTGAAACGTTTGTTATTACTATTGCGTCACAAATTGCTGATGACCTTGCGCATGCGCGTATCAGTCAGGATCTGGATGATATATTAAATGCTGATGTACCACGTGGTGCATTCCACCCTATTCAGGGTTTGCCGGGTGCGCCCGGGATGGTAATAGGCACAAGTTATGTCATGTATGCATCGACTGATATTAATGCTATTCCGGATAGAAAAATTACCGATATTAATGCAGAAATAAGCTTGTTCGAATCGGCTATAAAAAATGTAAAACAGGATATTACCGAATTAAAAATAAAACTGGCTGAAACGGTGCCTGAAGATGAACTGGCATTATTCGACGCTTATTTGTTGATGCTTGACAGTCAGTCATTAGCAGGTGAAACAATCAGTCGTATTCATGAGGGTCAGTGGAGTCAGTCTGCACTACGAGATACCTTACAGGATTACACGACACAGTTTAACAGTATGAATGATTCCTACC
>JALXDW010000442.1 GCA_027070385.1 Chromatiales bacterium | reverse complement strand
GTCTTGCTTATACCGCAATTTTATCCTTATCCCTGAGCGGTTGTTCCAAAAATCTTGATGAAATGTCACTCAATCAACAATCGCTTTATCAACCTAACCGGTATTCAGAGGACAAGGTCAACGATAAAAACCGTAAACCGCTGGCCATTCTTGATTTCTCGGAAGTAAAACCCGGCATGCAGGTTATTGATCTGTTGGGCGGTGGTGGTTATTACACCGAATTATTCAACTATATAGTTGGTGATACCGGAAAAGTTTATATTCAGAACAATTCTCTTTTCCTGCGATTTTCAAAAAAAGAATTGGATAAACGCTTAAAAAATAATCGACTCAAGAATGTTGTACGCATTGATAGTGAATTCGCGAATATGAAACTACCCGAAAATACCGACTTGATATTTATGGGTTTAAGCTACCATGATATATATGTACCAAGAAAAGACCCGGTCATCATGACTTCCCACAATGAATTTTTCCCCCAGATTTATGCCGCACTCAAACCCGGAGGAAAACTTCTGATTATTGACCATGCAGCAAAAACAGGAACAGGGAAAACAATGGCAGCCAAGTTACACCGTATTGATGAAAAATGGGCGATAAAAGATATTGAAAGTGCCGGATTCAAACTAATTAAAACATTAAATGTACTACGCAACCCGGATGACGACCATACTCTTGATATCTGGAAGAAAAAGTTTTATCACAAAACAGATCGATTTATCCAACTGTATGAAAAGCCATTATCATGAATAACTCATGCAAACCCATGAACGTTCTTATTGTTGGTATGCCCCGTTCAGGCACAAGTATGACGGCATCTATTTTCAGCCATAATCAGTATTTTATTGCAGACGATAAAGACAATGAACTGCGTTCCGGTGATGAATATAATCCTTCCGGTTACTGGGAAGCGAAGCCCCTTATCCAAAGTAATGCCGAAATATTTGCAAAAGCAGGCTTTAAACACAATAACACCTGGCTATTCGATGCCATTAAACCTGAACAGGCATCAGCAATATCGCAATTATCCCCATCAAACAAGCACAAACAACTGGTTGATAATTTTAATCAAAACAGCCCCTGGATGTGGAAAGATCCAAGATTATGTTACACCTTGGGCTATTGGTGGCCGTTGTTAAACCATGAAACAACCCGGGTACTGCTGTTAAAGCGGGATGAAAATGAAATTTATCAGAGTTTTTTACGCCTGAAATGGCGAACGGCAACAGCAGAAAATAAAGCTGACGTACACAAAAGAATAAAAGACCACCTTGCGGCTGCCGAACAAGCAATTAAACAGCACAATATTCCCTACATTGAAATCAACTATGCTGACTACAAAAACAAACCCGAAGAAACCGCAGCAGAATTAAGTGCATTTTTCAATATCAATATTGGCCCCCGGGATCTGGGTTACAATCATAAATTAAACAACCAGAGTATACACGGTAAAATATCACGACTCGCTAGCGGTATAAGTGAACTGTTACCCGTTAAATTGCGAAAATTTATCATCCGATTAATCCCCGGGTTCATACTGAAAATATTGCAACCTCACCGTTTTACAAAATAAATATCCCAGAGTAAAAACCGTATGTCCATATTCGAATATATATTTTTCATCAGCCTGTTCGGGGTTATTTACAGTTATTTTATTTACCCACTGATACTGCTTGTCCTGCCAAAAAAAAATTCATCCCTCATACAAAACAATGAAATAAAAACGGAAGATCTTCCTTATATCACTCTAATTATTACAGCCTATAATGAAGAAAAAAATATTAAGGACAAAATAACCAACACCTTGAATATCTCTTACCCGGAAGATAAGCGTGAAATCCTTATTGCCTCCGATGGTTCAACAGACAAAACAAATCAATATGTCACAGAATTTGCCAGCCAAGGTGTTAAGCTGGTCGAAGTTGCAGAACGCAAAGGTAAAGAAAATGCCCAGTTAAGTGCTATCAAACGCGCAAAAGGTGAAATCATTGTTTTTTCCGATGTCGCTACCCGCATTGACCCAAACGCACTTCAAAAAATTGCAGCAGACTTTACAAATAACAGAGTGGGCGCTGTCTCAAGTGAAGATCGTTTTATATCCGACAATGGTGAAATCGCAGGAGAAGGTGCCTATGTTAAATATGAAATGTGGCTCCGTAACCTGGAATGTTCGGTTAACAGCCTGGTAGGTCTAAGCGGCTCATTTTTTGCCGCAAGAAAGAAAATATGTGAAGACTGGAGTATTAATGTCCCTAGTGATTTTAACACCGCACTAAATTGCATTAAAAAAGGCTATATTGCAATTTCCGACCCGAAATTACTTGGTTATTACCCCAATATAAAAGATGAAAGTAAAGAATACTCACGAAAGTTAAGAACCGTAATACGGGGAATATCCGCTCTGTTCAGTACTCCCGAAGTACTTAACCCGCTAAAATTCGGTATTTTCTCTTTTCAGGTTTTCAGTCATAAAATCATGCGCTGGCTTGTTCCCTGGTTTATGCTCTCTCTACTTCTAACCAGCCTGATATTATGGAAAGACAATATTTTTTACAGCTTGATTTTAATCGCACAACTGGGTTTTTACCTGATTGGATTGTGCGGCTTTATCATCAAGCCATTAAGGTCGAATAAATTTATCAAGTTACCTTTCTTTTTTCTGCAGGTTAATTTTGCATTATTTCATGCCGGTATTTTATACCTGGCAGGCAAAAGAATAACAAAATGGGAACCATCCAAACGCTAATGTTTTAATGCTTTAGCGCAACAAGCTTTAACAATTCAGCTTCAATTTTTTTACCAATATAGTTTGCGGTGAAATTTTCAAGTACCGTTACCCGCCCATTACTCGCAAGTTTTTCCCGTAATGCTTTATCTTCACACAACCGTATCAAAGCCTCCACTAATTTATCCAGTGAACGTGGCTCGACTAATAATCCGTTTTCACCATCTTGAATCACTTCTGCCGGGCCGGCCTCATTCATACCAATGACTGCAACCTTTGCAGCCATCCCCTCTATAACAACCCGGCCAAAGGGTTCCGGCTTATTTGAAGCATGGACAACAATATCCATAGCGGCATAATAATTCTCAACCTCACTCTGATAACCACTAAACTCAAGCTTGTTTTGTTTTACCAGCTGCTCGGAGTCATTGACCAGATTCCTGAAATATTCATCATCATTATCAGAATGGTCACCAACAATAAATGCCTTGAATTTTATCTGTGTTCGATTATTCAGCTCTTTAATGGCTTCAATAAACTCCTTTTGCCCTTTCCATTCAGTAATTCGGCCAAAAATACCAATAGCTAACGCATCTTCATCAACCAGCAGTTTTTTTCGTGTTTCCAAGCGATGTTTACAAGCTGTATCATATCTGGAAATTTCAACAGAATTATGAATGGTATGTATCTTATTGACCGGCACACCCGATTTTTTCAAATAGCCCGCCACTGATTGAGATATTGCAAAGAAAACAGAGGGATAATCATAAACTTTATCACCGACAGGGTAAGGGGTTTTCCTGTAACCGCGAAAATGTAAAACACACGGGATATCACTCTTTAGTGCAGATAATACAGCCGCTTCCTGA
>JALXDW010000441.1 GCA_027070385.1 Chromatiales bacterium | reverse complement strand
CAATGATATTTATTCACGTATGCGTTTAATTGCAAACAAACTAACGGATGCAGAAATAAGGAGTTTGGCAAATTATTATGCTCATGCGAATGCAGAGTGATTAATTTTTTTAACTGTACTTTCGTTAGGAATGTTTAATGAAAGAAAAGTGTTTTCATTGTGGACTACCTGTACTCTCCTCTATAAAAGCAAGCATAAAAATTTTTGATAAGTTACGGTATTTTTGTTGTCCCGGATGTGAGGCTGTTGCAAAAACAATTATTAATTCGGGGATGGATGATTTTTACCGTTTTCGAGAACAACCCAATAAACAAAATTCAGGCTTAATACCAGACGTTGAGTTACTTGAAAAACTTAGTATCTACGATCACCCTGAAGTACAAAAAACTTTTGTACGTCATAATGGTAAAAATCAACAAGCAGGTTTAATCCTTGAAAATATCCATTGTGCAGCATGCTTGTGGTTGAATGAGCAGTACCTCAGAAAACTTGCCGGTGTTCTGGATGTGACTATCGACTATAGCAGTCAGCAGGCCTGGGTAAAATGGGATCCTGAAAAAATAAAATTGAGTGAAATCCTGAGGGCAATAACTGAAATTGGTTATATTGCACATCCGTTTGATCCTGTGCGTCGTGAAAAGCTATTAAAAGAGCAATATCATCGCAGTGCAGAGCGTCTGCTATTTGCCCTGTTATTAATGATGCCTGTTATGTCTTTTTCGATAGCAGGTTACTGGATGGGGAATCCAGATACGGCAGGTGACCTTCCTTTATTTTCAGTAATAGGTCGTTGGAGTTCGCTTATTGTTATTACCGTTATGCTTGGATATTCTGGGCTGGAATTTTTTGCGGGTGCCTGGCGGGATCTTTCCCGACATCAAGTTGGCATGGATATTCCCATTGTTCTTGGTCTTGGTACAGCATACGTTGGCAGCTTTTATAGTACTGCTATGCAAAGTGGTGATGTTTACTTTGATTCCATTTCTATGTTTATAGTCTTTGTGCTTATTGCAAGAGTGTTTGAATTACGTGGCCGTATGTTATCGGCTAACACCATTGATAGAATGTTAAAGATTATTCCTCGAACGGTATCGCGATTAACAACTAATAACAAGCTTGAAACAGTCGCTGTTGTTAATCTTGAAGTAGGGCATAAAATTCGTCTTCAGCCGGGTGAATCTGTCCCTGTAGATGGAAAATTACTAAGCAAGGTCAGTTCATTCGATGAGTCATTATTAACTGGAGAGTCCCGCCCGGTTGTTCACTATCAGGGTGAAACAGTATTGAGCGGCACTTGCAATATTGACCAACCCATTGATATTGAAGTTGTACACACTGTTCAGTCTTCAACATTAGCTGAAATTCACGAATTAGTCAGTCGTGGACTAAAGCTGCGACCTCATTACGCATTGTTAGCCGAGCGGACGGCACATTGGTTTGTTATTGCTGTATTGCTCATTGCGTTAATGACAGCTATTTTCTGGTTAAGTTATAAACCAGAGAATGCACTTGCAAATATCATTTCAGTTTTAATCATTTCCTGCCCATGTGCATTAGCATTGGCTACTCCGGTTGCTCTGGCTATTGCAGCAGGACATTTTTCTGATGCCAATATTTTACCGTTACGAATGTCTGCACTCGAGCCACTGTCAAAGGCCAGTATGATCGCTTTTGATAAAACCGGTACGTTAACTTTGGGCAAACCCGTTATTGTTCATAGTGAAATATTAGGCCAGTATGATAGTAACTATCTTCTTCAGATTGCCGCAGCATTAGAAATGAACTCGGAACATCCCATTGCCCATTCCTTTAGAAATGTCGCTAAAGAAACCGGAGTTGCTGATTCATTTCAGGCAGCGCACATTTATAACCAGACAGGGCAAGGAATTTCTGGTCAGATCAATGGGCAAACATGGTACCTTGGTACCCCCGGCTTTGCTTTACAGGGAATTACATTAGCACAGGAAATTCAAGAAAAAATTGACGGGTTTGTAAAGCAGGGATGCACCGTTGTTATGCTGGCTAATGAGCACGGTGGACAAGCGTTTTATATACTGGAAGATACCTTACGGGAAAATGTAAAAAGTACCTTGTCCATGTTAAAGGCAAATGGGATACAGCACTTTGCGATTATAAGTGGTGATCATTCCCGGGTTGTTAATTATTTTGCTGAAAAATTGGGTATCTCTAATCACCAGGGCGATATGAGCCCGGCAGATAAACTGGAGTGGATTCGTGCGAGACAATCAGAAGGTTACAGCGTTATTATGGTGGGCGATGGTATTAATGATGCACCTACATTAACTGCTGCAGACAGTTCTATATCTTTTGGCAATGCAGCAAATTTAGCTCAGCAGGTGAGTGATTTTGTTATTATGGGGAATGATTTCTCAGCTTTGCAGAAGATACAGGAAATTTCTCAACAGACGAGGCAAGTTATATTACAAAATCTTGGTTGGGCCGTTGTTTATAATCTTTTTGCAATACCTGCTGCCGCTGCCGGATTAATACCGCCCTGGGGTGCCGCTATTGGTATGTCTCTTAGTTCACTTTTAGTTGTGAGCAATGCAATGCGTTTATTTTCCCGACCTATATCGAGTACCATGGAAAAACAGGTTGTATCAAATAATAGTCAAATGATGTGAAACCGCGTGGTAATGCCATTATTTAGAAAGATTGTAGATGAAAATTCGGTTTAATTATTCTCGTTGTCCTTGCTATTAGTTGTGTTGCTGTAAGTATCGATATGGCAAGTGATATCAGACAGACGTTCCTCAATATTCGTAATCCATTGGGTGAGTTGTTCCTTACCCAAATAGTCTGGTTGTTGATAAATACGGTATCGAAATATATACAGTAATGAAAGTAATTGGAATGACGACTCTCTGGCCAGTAAACATAATTCAGGTAAGGAATCTGAGTCAGGTTCCAACATTTTGATAAAGCCGGAAACGTCATCAAGCGGTAAACCAATTTGCTCGAGGTTATATTCAAGTAATTTTAAATGCTCATTCATTTTTTTACTTGCAGTGTCCCCTGTATTATTCTCTTCTTTATAAATCTTTTTCCAGTCGAGAAGTATTTGTGTAAGGTGCTTGAGTAAATTCTCTATAGCTTTAGCATCAACACTTATTTTTATGGGCTTGCCATCTGTCTGCCGATTAAATAAATCGACTAATACTGCTAAAAGTTGCGGCATGTATCGTGCTGTATTAAAGCGAAGAATAGGGGCTAAGCTGGCACTGCAATTTTTTTCACTGTTTTCATCACATAAACCAACGACCATTTCTGCAACAGCCAGTATTTGACCGAGTGGATGAATATCCCGACCTTCTTTACCTGCAGGGAAGCCACTGCCATCAATATGTTCGTGATGGTCTCGTATTATTTGGCTAACATTCGGGTGAAGATCCGGGTATTCCTTTAATAGCATATATGCGATAACCGGATGTACATAGTATTGGTTTTCTTCTACTTCAGTATATTGTTGGTGGCGATTAAGTAATGATATTGAAATATTTAACTGTGCAATGTCATGTAAAAAACCTGCTGCAGCAAGATCTCGAAGAGACTGTCGATCCAGATTCAGCATATCACCAA
>JALXDW010000440.1 GCA_027070385.1 Chromatiales bacterium | reverse complement strand
ATCATAATCGATGCACAGGAAATAAATTCGATAACAAAATCACGATCACTTACCGCATCGAGTGAATTGGCAGCCGGCTTGTCAAAACCTAATTTCTCTGCAGTGAACATTCTGTCAACAGGGTAAGTAGTACCTGCCAAAGCAGCAGCTCCCAATGGCATGACATTGACACGCTTACGGCAATCGAGCAAACGCTCAGCATCACGCACAAACATTTCCGCCCATGCCAGAATATGATGGCCAAAAGTAACCGGTTGAGCAATTTGCAGATGAGTAAAGCCGGGCATAATAGTATCCGCTTCGGCTTCCGCCTTGTCGAGCATCCCGTTTAATAAACGCATTAATTCAGCATGGAGAGTATCAATTTCTGTTCTTAAATATAAACGTACATCGGTAGCAACCTGATCATTTCGTGACCGACCCGTGTGTAATTTTTTACCTACTTCGCCAATTTTATTGGTTAAGGCCGACTCGATGTTCATATGTACATCTTCCAATGTTACCGACCAGTTGAAAGTCCCCGCTGTAATTTCGGCTTCTATCGCCTTTAAGCCATCGACTATCTGCTGGCATTCTGACGATGACAATACACCCACATGTGCCAGCATTTGAGCATGCGCAATAGAACCCTGAATATCCTGACGATAAAGTCGCTGATCAAAGCCGACTGAAGCGGTAAACGCTTCAACAAAAGCATCGGTGGGCTCAGTAAATCGCCCCGCCCATGGTTTGGCTGAATCCTGGCTGGATAATTCCGGATTGGATATATTTGGCGAAGCTTTATCGCTCATTGTGTTTACCTTAATCTGTTATATGCTGAAATTATATCATGGAATATCGATGTTATTTAACTGTCCTTTGCTGTTAAATCACAATGTAAAACAGGACTAATCCGATATTGTCTAGTACACTTTAACCAATGTTTAAATTTACACAACGACTCAAACGCAGCAATAACCAGTCGGTTTTTTTACCCGACCTTTGCACCATTCGTATGGTCTTTGTTGTCATTATTATTGCGCAACTGTTTGCCTTTATTCTGGTTTTAAATCCTGACCGGAATTTATCCATTCACTGGGTTCAACTCAGTCTGGTGTCATTGTTTATACAGTGGTGTGCACTGACCAGCAGTGCGGTACTTTGTGTTTTACGCAATACCCTGGGGCAATTCACTGATGCCTTTGCTGGCTTCCTGAGTTATATGATCATTCTTATTATTATTTATGTGATCAGTGAACTGACCTATTACGCATTGGCAGTACCAGCCTGGGAATATATTCACCAGAGCCGACTAAGTTTTGTAACGCATAATCTGCTTATTGGTGCCTTGATCAGCGGGCCGGTATTGCGCTACTTTTATATACAACATCAATGGAAGCTGAAAGTCACCGCTGAATCAAAAGCCCGTTTTGCTGCATTGCAGGCACGTATTCATCCACACTTTTTGTTTAACAGTCTCAATACCATTGCCAGTTTAACTCGCAGCCATCCGGAACAAGCTGAAACTGCAGTTGAAAACCTGGCAGATCTTTTTCGTATCAGCCTGCGTGACAATGAAAAACCACATACACTTAAAGAAGAATGTGGTTTATGTCAACGTTATATTGAAATTGAAAAATTACGCCTTGGTGATCGCCTCCGTGTTGACTGGCAAATAGCGTATTTACCCGATGATGCTCTGCTACCACCACTGACTTTACAACCCTTGCTGGAAAATGCCATTTATCATGGTATTGAACCGTTAGCTGATGGCGGAACGATCCTGGTAAAAGGGGAACTTGTTAAAAATAAACTGCTACAAAAACAAATAGTCATAACCATCAGCAACCCGGTGCCTAAAGACCATAAGCAACATGGCAACCGGATGGCACTGGAAAATATTCAGCAACGACTGACAAGCTTTTACAATAACAAATCACACATTGAAATTAACGATAATAATGCTAACTTTACTCTCTCATTAACCTTCCCGTATATTACACGCTATGAAGATCCTGATCGCAGATGATGAGCCACTGGCGCGCGAAAGGCTGAAAAGCCTTTGTGATGAATTGTGCGACTATGATGTTGTTGCAGAAGCCAAACATGGTAAACAGGTTCTGGAACTGCTCCCTGAATGCCAACCTGATATTATCTTGCTTGACATTCGGATGCCAGGCATGGATGGGCTGGAAACCGCTCAACATATTTCAAAGCTGGAAACACCACCCGCTATTATTTTTACTACAGCTTATGACCAGTATGCACTTGATGCATTCGACAATCATGCCGTGGGCTATTTATTAAAACCGATAAAAAAAGAAAAACTGCTAAACAGTTTGAATGCGGCCCGTCAATTAAGCCGTGCACAACTGCAATCGGTGCAAAATGAAACGGCAAACAATACACCACGTTATATCAGTGCCAGAGTCAAAGGTAATATTCAGTTAATCCCTATTGATAGTATTCGCTATTTCCAGGCTGATCAAAAATACGTGAATGTTGGTTTTTTTGCAGATAATACTGCCCAGGAATTATTAATTGAAGATTCATTAAAGTCTCTGGAACAAACGTTAAGTCCACTTTTTATTCGAATTCATCGTAATGCTCTGATTGCAGAAGAGTATATCAACGGACTGGAAAAAGACCGTCAGGGGGCGCACTGGCTATCATTACAAAATATGGAATATAAACTGGAAGTCAGTCGCCGTCATCTGGCACAGCTCAGAAAAATAATAAAAAATAAAACCTTGTGATAAAATTTATTCAGTAACAGGCGAACATTACGGGATCGCAATACCCACTTCAAGTTCCTCAAACCAATCCAGAAACTTTGCCACATTTTCACCTTTAAAGATGCGACCATGTTGCGGTGCCATATATTCTATATTCAACTCTCGCACACGTCTTATCCAGTCATTCTTGGCGCGATTCGATGGCATCCAGCGCTGATGAAACATTTTCATTTTAGGAATATGCTCATCAAAATCTTCGACAAAAAGTGGTGCTTCACTCGCTTCCAATGCAGCACCAACATCACCACTCATTAAAATTTTGGCCTTTGAATCATAAACATGAAAATTACCGGATGAATGTAAATAATGTGCGGGGATAAATCGAATATCAACATTATCCAGCACAAGCATATTGCCCTCATCCGGAATACCGGCATACTGAATGTTGTTCATCCCAAAGTGACGTAAAAAACTCTCCCATAACCATGGTGAATGTAATTTCGCATGTGGTAAGGCCTGATCCCATAAACCCAGCGATGAAATAATATCCGGATCTTGATGAGATGCGAAAATATCAGTAATTTCATCAACTTTGGCATAATGTAAAATAGCTCCCAGCATCGGGGCAAAGACTTCAATACCTCCCGGATCCATCAGCAAGGCACGATTGTCTGTGATAATCATATACTGATTTGTGTCAATAATACTTTCCGGCTTTTCCGGGTCACGACCAAACATTATCCATTGATGACCCTTGTCAAAAATTTTTGTTGCTTTCATTGATTATTCTCGCCAATAAATTCCAGTAAAACCTGCTTAATCAAGTTTTATTTTTTGTTTGTATGTTCACGTTACTCAAATGTTGATAACTTTCTGTCAAGCGTTGCTTGATATATTTGG
>JALXDW010000439.1 GCA_027070385.1 Chromatiales bacterium | reverse complement strand
AACACCCTGGTTTAATGCAGTCGAAGAACAAGGTTGGGATTTTGTTGGTCGAGTTGGTGGTTATACCATGATTACGCCTCAATCGAAGGATAACTGGATACGAGAGTTTAGTGGGGTCAGAACACAGATATTGCTAATATACTCCTGGTCGAGTTAAACATAATTATTAGAATTAAACAAAAGAGTAAACGGCTTCATCTTCTTCAATTCGATGTCGCCCAAGTGGCCGTGGTCGCGTTTGTCGATTTGTCATCGCTTCAATTTTATCTTTAAAATCTTCCCGACCAAGAACAAGTTGTTGATTTAGCGCATCACGTATTGCGTGAATTTGGTCAGTCTCTAAGTGTGTTCGAAATAATTCGCGGTAGGTGATAGGTGAACATGATTCATCATGAATACATAAGCATGAATGATGGCTTGGTTTTTTTTGGTGGCTTGGGTTAAATTATCTTTATATCGCCAATAATCTTTTTCGGTATAAAAACAGGGTTCGCGGTTATTGCCCCGTTGTGTTCTGACCCTAATTTCTCCTTAATTTTAAAGAAACTGAATTGATGCAATAACGCAAGCCGGTGGGTTGTGGGCCGTCGGGGAACACATGGCCAAGATGGCTGTCGCACCGGTTGCAGTGTACTTCGATGCGCTTCATAAAGAGTTTGTTATCTTCTGTTTCGCCTATGGCTGTGTCATTAATGGCTTGATAAAAACTGGGCCAGCCGGTACCTGAATCAAATTTTGTATCGGAGCTAAACAATGGCGCATCACAACAAACACAGTGATAAATTCCTTTGTCTTTACAGTCAGCATATTGACCACTAAAAGCACGTTCGGTGCCATGTTTACGGCAAACGTTGAACTGTTCGGTAGATAATTGTTCGCGCCATTGCTGTTCTGACTTTATAATTTTATTTTTATTGCTATCCGGCATGGTGTTTCACTCTAGTTGTTTGCTCCGGAACGGTGTGGAATGTTATAAATGAAAGTATTATTTATTCATCAATATATAAAAGAATTTTTTTGATATCTGACATATGTATTTTAAACTGCAGTTTGCCTGTTTTACGTTCTTTTTCCAGTATGACACTGTAACCGGCTTCATCAAAGTCTTTTAAAATTCCTTTATGCTGAAGCCCCTGAAGGGTAATGATAATAACAGTAGAGCCAAGGTATTTTCTAACTTCTGATTTTTTTATGGTAGGTAAGTTAAGTGGTTTTTTAGCTGTCTGAGTTTTTTCGTTTGTCTTTCGCTGGTTCAGTTTTTCTTGTAGTTTTTTTATCGCCTCTTCTTTTTTACGCTGTGCTTCACGTGCAGCTAAATTCTGTTGACTCCATTCTTCTGAGTCACGGTTATAATAATCAGGATCGTTGGAGAGATTCTTTTCAACCTGCTTGATTATGTTTTGTGCGGTGCGGATAGAAAGTTTTTCCTGTTCGCTAAGCGAGGTATTATTTTCCATTTGTTGAATCAGTTTTTGCATACGTTTTGCTGCGTCCAGTTCACTGATCATTCCCCGTTGAGTCTGAGAGATTAAGTCTTCGAGTGTTTCATCACCGAGGCTGGCAAGAGAGGAAACGCTGAGTAATAAACTGAGGGTAGCGGAAATAATGTAAGTCAGAAAGGGTTTTTGGGCTTCTTCCCAACATGTATAGGCAAATGAGATGGAAGGGATAAATCCAGTCAATGCAATAACCAGAATACTGATAATTCCGTTGGGCTGGATAAAGACAAAGCTGATACTGCTGAGCAGTAAGGGGCCAAGCAAAACCCAGAAGCCCCATGGAAGACTTTTTTTGAAAGCGGTAATGATTAGCCAGATAAAGCTGATTAGAGCAACTGGAGCAAGAAGAAGGCTAATAATTTCCACAGTTATATTCCTGTTGTTATGAGTTGTATTTTATAAAGCACTGATTTTAATGTCAAAGCAGTGGCTTTTAGTTGTTATATACCAGGCCGGGTAGCCAGGTTGCTAATGTTGGCCAATAGGCTAACATGCTTAAACCAATAAGTTGAATCAATATAAATGGCATGACTCCTTTGTATATCTGTCGGGTTGATATGCTGTCGGGCGCAACGCCTCGAAGATAAAACAGTGCAAAACCAAACGGTGGTGTTAAAAAGGAGGTTTGCAGGTTGATAGCAATCATAATACCCAGCCAGATGGGGCTGATATCCATGGTTAATAAAATGGGCGCAACGATAGGGACAACAACAAATGTAATTTCAATAAAGTCGAGAATAAAGCCCAACAGGAACATAACCAGCATCACAATAAAAATAGCCCCAAAGGCACCGCCTGGCAGGTCGGTTAAAATATCGCGGACAATTTCATCGCCACCATAACCACGAAACACCAGAGAAAAAAGAGAGGCACCAATAAAAATAATAAAAACCATACTGGTTATACGAGTGGTATCGAGCATAACGGCTTTTAAAATGGACAGATTAAACTGACGCTGAGCGATGGCTAATATAATGGCTCCCACTGCACCGACAGAAGCGGCTTCAGTGGGGGTGGCCGCACCGATCAGGATTGAGCCAAGTACAGCGATAATAAGTGCAATAGGGGGGATCAGCACTTTGATAACTTGAGCCAATAATTGAATGAGGTTTTCCTGGCGATCTTCTTCGGGGATAGCCGGGACATGAGTCGGTTTGAAAATGGCCAAAATGAGAATATAAAGGGTATATAAACCAACCAGAATGAAGCCTGGAATCAATGCACCCACAAACAGGTCTCCTACGGAAACCGTGTCGGGAGAAAAAATGCCCATATCGAGTTGTGCCTGTTGGTAAGCAGTCGAAAGTACATCGCCTAACAGGACCAGAATGATCGAGGGTGGAATGATTTGTCCAAGTGTGCCCGATGCACAGATTAAACCACTGGCTAGCTGTGGGTCATAACCGCGTTTTAACATGGTTGGCAATGACAAAAGCCCCATGGTGACGACTGTCGCACCAACAATACCGGTACTGGCCGCAAGTAACATACCGACAAAAATAACGGAAAAGCCCAGTCCACCGCGTAGTGAGCCAAATAATTTTGCCATGGTGTCGAGTAATTGATCAGCGACTTTGGAACGTTCCAGCATACAACCCATAAAAACAAATAATGGCACAGCAATCAGCGTGGTGTTGGTCATAATGCCGTATAAACGACTGGGTAAGTTAATCAGGAAACTGCTATCAAAGGTGTGGCTGACAATGCCAAACAGGGCAAATAATAAAGCCGTTCCCCCGAGTGTAAATGCAACCGGGTAGCCGCTAAGCAGTACCAGGCAAACCACAGCAAACATAATAAGCGGCATCCATTCCATTATTCAATCCGCTCCACGGGTTTTGTGAGTGTGGTTTAACAGGGTTTCAAGACTGCGTAAGATCATTGCCAGCCCCTGTAATAGCACTAGCAAGGGCATAATGAATAATGTGGTTTTTAAAATGTAGACAAAAGCCAGGCCACCGGCTTCACCGGAGGCTTCGTTAATACGCCAGGCGGTCAGTACGTAGTCAAGACTGACCCATGCAATAAAAATAAACATGGGGAAAAGCAAGAACAGGCTGCCGAGCAGGTTCACCCACGCTTGTCGGTATGGGCTGAATTGGCGATAGAAAATATCGACTCGTACATGGCCTTCGTGTTTTAAGGTGTAACCAGCGGCCAGCATAAAAATCCATGCATACATATAAGTCACGGACTCCTGCATCCAGATCCAACCCGTGTCAAAACCGTAGCGCAGTACCACGACCAAAAAAGTCAGCAATACCACGCCCAAGCTTAACCAGCTGATGGTTTTGCCAACGTACTCGTTAATGGCCTCGATAGGCTGGATAAGGTACTTGAAAGTCATAAAGTGAGTGCTTACTACTCTGTTATCATTCTTATTCAGGTTGTTGCATGTTAATGGCTTTTGCTTTGAGTCTCAATGCCAGTTATGCACAGTATTGTAAAATCAAGATGTTAGCGTCATTTCACTGTCATGAATTCGAATGACGCTATAAATATAATGTAACTTATTGTTTTTAAATGGTATTAAGGGTGATATTTTTATGACGCCTGATTTTGAATGAGTCTAATCTGTTGTTATCACACTAGAAGATTGATTTCATCCACAAAGTTATCCACAGGTTACTGTGTATGAAAAGTTACTTTCAGTCGGCTATTTCGGGTGGATTGAGACGCCGTTGACGTAGAATATTCTCAAATACAGCAGGATTTTTAATATGCGTCATTTCACCTTCACGCGGGAAATGCTTATCCTGCAAGCGGGATAGCCAGAAGCGCAATGCAGCAGCACGTAGCATCAGTGGCCAGTCGGTTTTTTCATTCTCGGTGAGCGGCCGCTCTTGCTGATAAGCTTGCAAAAAATGCTGGCAGAGATTGTTATCCAATGCGCCATCCGAATGACTGCACCAGTCGTTCACTGTGACAGCCACATCGTAAAGTAGCACGTCGTTACAGGCATAATAAAAATCGATAATACCGGTGAGGGTGTTGCCGTCAAACAGGGCATTATCACGAAACAGGTCAGCGTGAATCACACCGCGTGGTAAATTATCGTTGCGGTGTTCAGCCTGAAAAGCCAGCTCATCTTCTAATAGCTGTTTTTCATCAGTGTTTAAATGTGGCATCAATCGTTGTGCCGTTTGTTGCCACCAATGGGGGCCACGGCGGTTACTGCGTTTGCCTTTAAAGTCTTGAGTGACGATATGAGCATGGCCCAGGGCTTGGCCCAGTGCTGCACATTGCTGTGGGTTGGGTTCGGTGACACTTTTGCCGCTTAGACGTTGAACCAGGGCGGCCGGTTTGTTGCAAAGGGTTTTAAGGTAGTGCTGCTGATTATCTGCAATCGGGTGGGCACTGGGCACTTGATGTTCGTTCAGGTGTGCCATTAAATCGAGAAAAAAAGGTAATTCTTCCGCAGTCAGTGCTTCAAATAAGGTGAGTACATATTGCCCTTTGCTGGTTTCAACAAAATAGTTGGTGTTTTCAATACCGTCACTGATACCTGTCAGGCTGATTAACTCGCCAATGGAATAATCCGTTAAAAATTGAGCTAACGCTTGCTCGCTAACGGTGGTGTAAACTGACATGCTCAAGTTTTCCGATAAAGTAAAAAGCAGCATTGTACCTGAGAGCGTCAAAGCATGGGATAGCGACGGGCAAGAATTTAAACAATAATCCAGTCTTCCCCCATTAAACAGGGGGGGCATTTGACAACGGCTAAATTATTTCAACGGTTTCTTAGGCTTTAAATTGAGAAACCAGTGACTGTAGTTGATTGGCCAGGCTCGCCAGTTCTTGTGAGGTGCTGGTGGTTTGAGCTGAACCGTTGGCTGTTTGTTCAGACACTTCCCGGATATTAACGATACTGCGATTAATTTCTTCAGAGACAGAACTTTGTTCTTCGGCTGCGCTGGCAATATGGGTATTCATCTCATGAATGGTGGCAACGGAACGGGTAATGGCTTCCAGTGCTTGAGAGGCTTCTTTGGCATGTTCGACACCAATGGTGGCTTTTTCGCGGCCCTGCTCCATGGCATCAACAGCGTTTTTGGAGCCGACTTGCAGTTTTTCAATCATTTCGTGAATTTCATTGGTTGATTCTTGTGTTCGGCTGGCAAGCGTACGCACTTCATCGGCCACCACAGCAAAGCCTCGGCCTTGCTCACCGGCACGTGCGGCCTCGATGGCTGCATTTAGAGCCAGCAAATTGGTTTGTTCGGCAATACCTTTAATGACATCAAGAATGGTGCCAATATTGTTGCTGTCTTCTTCAACTTGCTTGATGATATTGGCGGTGTTATCCACTTCACTGGCCAGTGCTTCGATAGATTGCATGGTATTGACGACCACAGCCTTGCCACCTTTAGACTCATTGTCCGCACTTTGAGCGGCATTAGCCGCGGATGTGGCATTATTGGCTACTTCCTGTACGGTTGCACTCATTTCATTAATGGCGGTGGCGACTTGATCGGTTTCATTGCGTTGGCGTTCTACATTTTGCGCACTTTCACTGGCAACAGTCGAGACTTGCTCCGATGCCGTGGCTAGCTGAGTTGTCGAACTGGATATTTGTTGAATCAGAGCTTGGAATTTATCAAGCATGGTATTAAAGGCATGGGCAGCTTTGCCAATTTCATCTTTGGATGAAATCTCGATGCGGGTGAGCAAGTCAGAATTTTCTTCAATCTCTTCAATAGTGTTTTTAAGGGTATTGATGGGATTAATAATCATTCGCCCAAGTACATAAGCAGTAGCCAGTCCCAGGATAGAGCCGATAACAACCAGAGTAATTGTCACCATAAAGGCACTGGCACTTTTTGCTTGCGCCATTTTGAAAAAGCCTTCCCCTTTAACGGCAGCATAATTCACCAAAGCATCCATTTTTTGGTCGAGTAAGGCGACATGCCGGGCACCTTTGCCTTTGGTAATGGCGGCAGCCGCTGTTCGTTCACCCGCTTCCATCAGCTTGATCACTTCATCTCGGATGGGTTTCCAGGCACTAAAAATTTTAATGGTATCGGCTATCAGTTTTTTTCCTTCCGCTCCCAGAATACGGTCTGTTACTATGGCATATTCTTTGTAAACGCCTTTTTCATATTCATCCACTTTTTTACTTGCGGCCTTCATTGCTTCCGTATTCTGAGCTAACGCAACGTCTTTCATGCTGCGATGCATTTTTATGATGTCCACATTAGCCTGTAGTGCTGCACGGGTAACGGCAAGAGGATGTTCGTACATCTTAACGGTCAGGTTGCCCAACAGATCAATGCGCGTCAGTGAAACTGCTCCCACTGCGATGATAGTGATAATAAGCAAGCTAAAGCTAACAATAAGTTTGTTACGAATACTCGACAGCAGACTAAATGACATGGCAATAAGTGACCTTAAATTTAAGTAATGAATCTACCTAAACTAACGGCACTTAGCGGTATTTCTTGAGAAAAAAATTTGGGTTTTTCGTTGTTTTACAGAAATAATACAGGCTTAAAAGCAAACGTGATAACAGCACTGTTAAATACGGATTTTCAATTTGTGGACGAAAGAAGTGATTACCACTCCATTAAAATCCACTGATTAACATCGGCTTTTTGAAGGTCATCTTCGGTGGCATCTAAAACACCATCGCCATCACTGTCATACATGTAATAGGGCTTTCCTTTTTTAGGTGTGATTTTGGCGTAGCGAAGTTTGCCATTAACGCGGACTTCTTCAATGACAGCATCTTTTTTTCTGATGATAGTCACGTCGGTATTGTCACCGGATGGAACTGAACTATCACGTTTCTTTTGTGCGGTGTCACTGTTAAGTTTGCTTTCTGCAGGCGGCGGTGGTGCATCGTTAGCGGCGTATGCAGCGGCAATGCCGGTCGTTAATATCAGGCTGGCGGTTAGCGTGGAATAAAACAGCTTCATTATATTATCCTTACAGCAGTGAAATTTTCTCTGCATCTTCATGTGAGGGTTCAAACCCTTTGTCTTCGTAGTGCTGGAATATGGCATCCAGAATGCCTTCGGGTGTATCAATGATTTGCATCAGATCCAGATCTTCAGGATTGATTGTGCCTTCCTCCACCATTGTGACACGTAACCATTCCAGCAAACCTTCCCAAAAAGGACGATGTACCAGAATAATCGGGATTTTACGCGTTTTACCGGTTTGTACCAGTGTTAAAATTTCGGCAAGTTCGTCGAGTGTGCCAAAACCACCGGGCATCACCACATAGGCAGAAGCGTACTTAACAAACATAACCTTGCGGGAGAAAAAATGCCGGAAGGTTAATGAAATATCCTGAAAACCGTTGCCGGATTGTTCGTGTGGGAGCTGAATATTCAGTCCCACACTCGGGGATTTGCCCTCATAAGCCCCTTTATTGGCAGCTTCCATGATCCCTGGGCCTCCACCGCTGACAATTGAAAAGCCGGCATCGGATAAGGTGCGGGCAATGTCCACGGTGAGTTGGTAGTACGGGCTATCGGCCTTGGTACGGGCTGAACCGAAAATACTGACTGATGGGCTGATTTTTACCAGACGTTCAAAGCCTTCGACAAATTCCGCCATAATCTGAAATATTTTCCAGGATTCACGTGTTAACTGGGTGTCATTGACCGGATTAAGTCCGGGATGGAGATTTTTATTTTGGTTTGTCATGTAAGGTCTTTTTAATAATCAGCGTTGAGTGGCATTGTTTAAAAGTATAGTGTGTATTTGAGTGTTTTTTGAATTTAATTTCGCTACACCTGTCGCTGACAGCGTAGAATAGACGTATTATTTTGTCATTCATTCAAGAGAACACGCACACGATCATGACCACAGCCAAATCCAAACAATCAGCAACCGGACAATTAAAAACAGGCACTCAAACGACCGATAAACCGGCACCTTTTATTCTTGTCGACGGCTCATCGTATTTGTTTCGTGCCTATCATGCGATGCCGGATTCATTTAAAAATTCCAAAGGCGAGCCAACCGGTGTGATTTACGGCGTGACCAATATGTTGCGCAAATTAATTGCCGACTATGCGCCCACACATATTGCGGTTGTCTTTGATGCCAAGGGTAAAACTTTTCGTCATAAAATGTACAAGGAATATAAAGCACATCGTCCTCCAATGCCGGATGATTTACGTGACCAGATTCAGCCTGTACACGATATTGTTAAAGCAATGGGTCTGCCTCTTATTTGTGTTGACGGTGTGGAAGCGGATGATGTTATTGGAACGCTGGCACAACAGGCCAGTGAAAGGGGAATGGAAACGCTTATTTCAACGGGTGACAAGGACATGGCTCAACTGGTGAATGAGCATGTAAGTTTAATGAATACCATGACCGATACTTTCAGTGATGTTGAAGGGGTTAAAGAAAAATTTGGTGTGCCACCTGAAAAAATTATTGACTATCTTGCATTGATAGGTGACAAGGCCGACAACATTCCCGGCATTCCAAAGGTTGGCCCAAAAACAGCGGTGAAATGGTTGCAGCAATATGGTTCGATTCAGAACATTATTGAACATGCCGATGAAATCAAGGGTAAGGTTGGAGAGAGTTTACGCGAACATCTGCAACAGTTACCTTTGTCAAAAGAATTGACTACCATTAAGTGTGATGTTGAACTGGATTATACCCCGGAAACGCTGGTGCATGACGAACCGGACATGGAGCGTTTACGTGAATTATTCAAACATTATGAATTTAAAAGCTGGCTGGCACAGTTAAATGATGAGTCTACAGTGAACGGAAGTGATAGCGACAAGGAACGTACGGCCCAGAAAGCCGATGTAAAAACACATTACGATAAAGTGCTGACTAAAAAACAGTTAACTGGCTGGTTGAAAAAATTAAAAGCAGCGGAGGTGTTTTCTTTTGACCTGGAAACGACCAGTTTAAATTATATGCAGGCTGAAATTGTTGGTTTATCGTTTGCAGTGGAAGCAAACAACGCAGCGTATGTGCCGTTGGCACACTGCTATGAAAATGCACCTGAACAGCTTGATCGTACTAAGGTACTGGAACAGTTTAAGCCTTTATTAGAAGATGAAAACGCGGCCAAGCTGGGTCAAAATTTAAAATACGATATGAGTGTCTTGGCCAATTACGGTATTAATATGCAAGGGATTGCTTTTGACACGATGCTTGAATCTTATGTGCTGAACAGTGTGGGCAGTCGCCATGATATGGACACACTTGCGTTGAAGTATCTGGACAAACACACCATTCATTTTGAAGACATTGCCGGCAAAGGTGCCAAACAAATAACCTTTGACCATGTTGATATCGATAAGGCGACTGAATACGCTGCGGAGGATGCTGATATTACCTTGCAGTTACATCAGACGCTCTGGCCACAGTTACAAGCTGTTGAGTCACTGGCCACGGTTTTTAAAACCATTGAAATGCCATTGCTACCGGTGTTGTCACGGATGGAAAGGCGCGGTGTATTACTAGAGACTCAAGCATTGGAAAAACAAAAAAAGAAGTTAAAAAAACGTATCGTTGAACTGGAAGCACAAGTGCATACATTGGCAGGTGAAGAATTTAATTTGGGGTCACCTAAACAATTACAAAAAATACTTTTTGAAAAACTGAAACTGCCTGTTATTTCAAAAACACCCAAAGGGCAACCATCGACAGCGGAATCGGTTCTGGTTGAGCTGGCACATGATTATGAATTGCCAAAACTGCTTTTGGAATACCGTTCTTTAAGTAAACTAAAATCCACTTATACTGACAAACTGCCTAAAATGATTGATACCACCACCGGGCGTATACACACCTCTTATCATCAGGCGGTGGCGGCAACGGGTCGGTTATCCTCTACTGATCCTAATTTACAGAATATCCCGGTGCGCACTGAGGAAGGCCGGCGCATTCGGAAAGCCTTTATTGCCCGCTCGGGTTGTAAAATACTCGCGGCCGATTATTCACAAATTGAATTGCGGATCATGGCGCATTTGTCAAAAGATAAAGGTTTGCTCAATGCCTTTGCCAAAGGCATTGATGTACATAGCGCAACCGCAGCTGAAGTCTTTGATGTGGACGTGAACGCTGTTACCAAAGAACAACGTCGTCGCGCCAAAGCGATTAACTTTGGTTTAATTTATGGCATGTCGGCCTTTGGGCTGGCCAAGCAACTGGATATTGAGCGACACCAGGCTCAGGCCTATGTTGATTTGTATTTTGAACGTTACCCGGGTGTAAAAGAGTATATGGAACGTACTCGAAAAATTGCCAGTGAGCAGGGCTATGTCGAAACTGTTTTTGGTCGAAGGCTTTATTTGCCTGACATTAATGCACGTAACGCCATGCGTCGTCAATACGCTGAACGTACTGCCATTAATGCGCCCATGCAGGGAACTGCCGCAGATATTATCAAGCTGGCAATGATTAAACTGGATCAGCAATTACAGCAGGCTAAACTGGATTGTGCGATGTTAATGCAAGTACACGATGAGCTGGTCTTTGAAGTGAAGCAAGAGGATTTAGAGGCTGCGCAGACAATGATTACCCAGGCAATGACTCAAGCCGCTTCACTCGAGGTGCCGTTGGTCGTGGATGTCGGTATTGGAGATAATTGGGATGAGGCACATTAAATCGGTCTTGGAATAGCGTTTATTTTGAAGGTGTTTTGTTGTTGTGTATCTCTTTAACGGGTTTGAAAAGGAACTTTTTTAAGTCTGAACAGTCAATAGTTTATATGTTAACGCATATTCTTCCGTCAACTCCCTCAATTTATTGGCGGTCGTTAAAAAGCCGGTTCCCCAAGCCGGCATATTAACCTCGGTGAGCATCCCCCCATAGAGCAGCCGGGGTTTTTTTTATGCCCCTGTATTTTAAAATTGTCACCGGGTTGACTTTTCCCTCCCGTATTTGCTGTTTTGTACTTCTACTGTTCTATTTATCCGTATTTCAGTGGTTGAACAAAGTATCCTGCGGAAACTGTACTAAAGGAAAACCGGGTTTTAGCCGCTAAGAACGGAAATAAGCAGATAGTGATGTTCAAGTGGTGTTTGAAGTTAAAAACCTGACAGGTAAAACAATCAATCAGAAAATCTGGTTTGGTTTTATTTTTATTCTGGTGCTGCTGCAGGGTTTCGCTGTTATTGCCTTTGTTAGCGGACTTGAGTTTAAAAGTGGTTTCTCTCATATTGTTGATGAAACGCAACCGGCTTTATTAAACGCATTAGAACTTCGTTTTCAGATTGAAGAAGCCTCCGAATCACTGGTGTTGTATCTGCATACCAAAGAACCTGCGGTTAAACAGCAGTTTTTGAAAGCCATGCGTAAGAATCAGGCTTTATTGAAAACGCTGCAGGGACAATACTTGCATAA
>JALXDW010000438.1 GCA_027070385.1 Chromatiales bacterium | reverse complement strand
CCGATCTGCTGGTCGTACCAGATCGTATTCTTTATCGTGCGTTCTGATATGCCGGTCTGTTCGGCGATATCCGATACCGGCTGATCGAGCGCCTTTAACAATTGTTTCAGGCGCTGAATTTCGGGTGATTTTTGTTTATTCATCACTTAACTCCCACTGACTTTTTTCGGTTCCGTTTCCTGATCGTTATCATCCCTGTTAAAACTGGCCAAACTGAGAGCCATCCGTTGGATGGCTTTTTTGTCCTCCTCTGAGCAATGCTCAACGTTATCCAATAGTGCTGATTGATCAGGTCGCAGTTTACAAACCGCCAAATCTTCCTTAACCCCCACCGTTTTTTCCCCTGTCATTAAATAACTGAGATCGGCACCAATAGCCGTAAATCTGGCAATAACATCCGCACCCGGCATAATTTGCCCGCGCTCGTAGCCGCCCCATGAATTTCGGCTGACCCCGCATAAATCGGCGGCTTCAACCTGTGAAATCTTCAACTTTTTGCGCTCTTCCCGTAATCTTTTTGAAAAATGCACAATAAAGTTGTCATTTTTTGTTGACGATGACATATATTTATTACATTATTAACTCAACTTTTTAACTAATTTGTAGTTTACAGCCATGACCACCAAAGACCAAACCTCTCCAGCCCAGATTAGGGCGCAACTTATCGACTACGGATGTCGTCCTACCGAACTTGCCAAGCAACTTGGCGTTTCTGATGCCAGCGTCAGCCTGGTGATCAGCGGCAAATCCAAGTCGGCACGGATCGCCGACGCGATTGCCGAACAGCTTGGCACCACAAAAGAATCGCTGTGGCCACAGATTTACGCGTGACCTTCCTCCTGTGTTACTTCCCCGGCAGAGGTTTTGCCGGGATTTTTTTCATTGTCACCGGAAGACACCAACCCATCATCGGTGGAGAAACTGAAATGTCAGCCTTGAAAGCAGAAATAAAAAACAAAGGCCCGCTGACTGAAAAAGAAGCGGAAATTCTGAAACTTTTATGCGAAGGCTATTTGCGGCCTGAAATCGCGTTAAAACTGCACAGGTCTATCAAGACCGTCTCCACCCACATCGAACATATCTTTCAAAAGCTCAACGCGCACCACGCGACTGAAGTGGTCGTCATCGCCCAGCAACTGGGTTTGGTAGACGTGCGCATCGAGCATGCCGAAATGACCTGGCTGAAAACCTTGCTGATCGTCTTTTTAATGGTCGGCAACACCATCAGCCCGGTTCCCAAACGCAGGCCGCCGCAAGCGCCGCGAGTCTGCGCCAGACAAATAAAACGGGAGAGCCACTATGCCTAAAACCTCAGACGACATGATCGAATTGGTTAAACAACATATCCCTGGAAGATACAGCAAGCAGTTCTGGGAAGGTATGAAACACTTTTTTCAGGTTCAATTGGGCGAGATTGACAGCAACGAATTCAACAACAGCCCATATGAAACGGGCTATGCCGAACACGAAGCCTTTTTGTACGGCAACCTTATTGGCCGTCATGCATTGGATTACCTGAAGATGACCGGAGTAAAGATATGAGAAATGCAGTCAGCCTGTCGCAAAAACATATAACCGTCGATGACGCGGTAAAACAACGTGATGAGATGATGGGCATCACCCCCATGCCATTAGACGATGAACGTTTGCTGAAACGGATCAAACAAGGCGGCTGGTCGGGTGAATATCTGGCCGAGGCGTTTTTAAGCGCCTACGGAATGCGGCCATTCAACCAGTCTTTACACAAACTTATCAATCTTGACGCCGAAGGTTTCAGGCTTTTTCACCAGATCTGTCATATCCGCCACGTTCCAGGCTGGAATGATGAAGAGCTTTACGAAGTCGCGCTAAAAATCGCAAAAATATACACGCATGGTCAGTGATAAAGCCTGGTTGTCACACTACATCAACAACCCAAGTGATGACCAGATTTATCAATTTATAGAAGGCGTTGGCAAACGCCTCAACGACATAAAAGCCCCGAACCAACAACAACTAGAACAGGCCAGGCAGCAATCTTTGGCCAACATGCAGGACGGACGGAACCATGCTTATCGATATTAACCCGCAAATTATAGAGCGACTGATCACCGAGTTTGAATTCAAACCGCGCGGAGACCACCTACGCGAAGGCCGCTGTCCATCCTGCGGCAAAAAAACGCTATGGACATGGAAAAACAAGCCAGGCATGATCCAGTGCAACCGCACCAACAACTGCCAGTGGCAAGCGACCAGCAAAGAACTCTTTCCAGACCTGTTTGAAAACCTCAACAAAAAATACCCAGCGACCAAGGAAAACCCTACCCAAACCGCCGATGTTTATTTATCGCTGATTCGCGGCTTTAATCCAGACAAAATACGTGGCTGGTACGAACAAGGCAAATACTGGCACCCCAAAGGCGACAAAGGCACCGCCACCGTGCGTTTTTACCTGGATGATGCAAAAACCGTCATGTGGGAACGCCTGATCGATGACGTCACCATCACCAACGAAGACGGCAGCCAGGAAGTTCGCAACAAAAACTTTAAAGGCAAATTCAGAGGGCTTTGGTGGCAACCGCCAGGCCTTAAAATAGAAGAAAAAGACGTCATCTACTGGTGCGAAGGCATCCTCGATGCTATCGCGCTCAACCTTAACGGCCTGAAAGCCGTGGCCATCATGTCATCCGGCACCTTTCCGCATGAAGCGATAAAACCCCATCTGGGTAAAAACATCACCTGGGTTATTGCGCTGGATAACGACGCCACTGGCCGCCGGTGTTTAAAAAAACACGCCGCAAAACTCAAAGAACTGGGTGAGAAAGTCGCCGCCGCCATCTCCAGCGACAGCGATGACAAACAAGACTGGAACGATCTGCACAAAGCCGGCAAACTAACCGCCGACGATATCAAATACTATCGCCACCTGGGCCGGGTTGAACTGGCCGAGAACTATATCAAAAAAGCCTTTGTGCTGTGGGAATACAACCGCAAAAAAACCTTTTTTGTTTACACCTTCAACAACAGCACCTATTCCTTCAAGATTGACCCCACCGAATATGAAAAAGCCGTCGTCAAAGAACATGAAATCGACCCGTTGACCGCCGAAAAAAAGGCCTTTACCCACGCCAGCGTCATCAAAGAAATTGCCAGCTTCAAAATGGACTTTCTCTACTTTCAGCAACCTGACAACGGCGAAGATGGCCAATATTTTTTCCGCTTCAACTTCAGCAACAAAGCGCCAGAAGTGCAACTGCCGTTCCCGGGTAAAACCTTCGGCGGGGCAGGGGACTTTAAAAAAGCCGTCATGCATAAAACCCCCTCAGCCCTGTTTACCGGATCCACCAAAGAACTCGACTACCTGTATAAAAACTGGATGACCCGTATCCCAAAAATTGTCAGAACCCTGGACTACACCGGCTTTGATCGCACCAGCGGCGCCTATGTTTATGCCGACTATGCCGTAGAACAAGGCAAAATCCTAAAACTCAACAAAGAATCTTTTTTTCAACTGCAAAACGTACTTTTGGATCATAACTTATGCCCTCTTCGTCGTTGCTAATGGCGATGACGGGCACATTATATTCTGCAACAACGGGCAGAATTGCTTCGAGGCGATCTTCTTCTCCTGTGACGCTG
>JALXDW010000437.1 GCA_027070385.1 Chromatiales bacterium | reverse complement strand
CCCATTGGGCCACCACCGATTACTGCAGATCTGGTCATTTTAAGACTCTTAAATTTATTATTCTTTCAACGACAATTCAGTTTAAGCCACCAACAATAATTTCTGTTTCATTAATATCACCGTCTTCAGAAATTTTTATTGCTGTTGAGCCAGGTACTTTATATAAAATATAGGCTGACATCATCACCATGAGCTGTTTATTTTCTGTTTCAATCGCTGTTAATATTTTATCAGCCACAACCTGGCAACGTTGTTCTGCATTCAGGTTATCCACCCAGCTTCTACTCATTTGCCAGCCCTTATCCATATCCTTATCCATTTTCTTAAAAAATTCCTGTGCTTCTGTCAGCATTATATCGGGAACATTGACTGGAATTGTATTTCCACTAATCAGTACATTTAAAAGCATTAAAACACCCTGGGATTTGAAGGATTTAAGTAATTGAAATGAGGGTTAATTATACCGCATACTATCCCCTTGTGCATTACAGATTGAGAAGCCACCATGCTATTAAAAATATCGTCCGTACTAACCGCAGAACGGTTAAAAACCGTGCGTTCTATTTTAAAAGATACCCCTTTCGTAAATGGGACTTTATCTGCCGGCCTTGCAGCTAAACGCGTTAAAAACAATGAAGAAGTTGCAATGAATGCGACTCAAATGAACCAGTTAAATAACATTGTGATGGCCAGTTTGGTCACTCATCCCGATTATAAAAGTGCGGCTTTGCCACATCGAATTGCAGCTCCATTTTATGCGCGCTACACCGAAGGAATGGAATACGGGGATCATGTTGATGATCCTGTTATGGGAGCCGCGGATCGCTATCGGTCTGACATATCCATTACTGTCTTTTTATCCGGTATTGATGAATACGATGGTGGTGAACTGGTTATCAAAACCAGTTTTGGTGAACAGCAAATCAAATTAAATGCGGGGGATGCCGTCTTATATCCTTCATCAAGTCTGCATCATGTTAACCCTGTCACCCGTGGAGAACGTCTTGTGGCAGTAACCTGGGTACAAAGTATGGTTCGAAGTGCCGAGCAAAGAGAACTGCTTTATCAGCTCAATACCGCCAGAGAAAGTTTGCTTAAAGCACGACCTGAAGCTGCGGAAAGTAAAGCCGTGGACATCTGTTATGCCAATTTAATACGGATGTGGTCCGAATTTTAGAGGTTCAGTGATTCTGCTTGCATACTCGAATATGTGACGAGAAAAATACGGCCATGCCCAATAATAATATAGACACATAGTTGTTCATTAAAACAACCGAGTGATCGGTTAATGAAAAAGCTGAAATGGCAACAATATGTATCAACCCAAGTACCGCTGTTAGTTTGCAGCGTTTATAGTCTTTAATAAAAATAAAAGCAGGATAATAGAACAGTAATAACACTGTTATTAAACCTGGTAAACCTTTGGCACTGGCTACTTCTATAAAGGTGTTATGAGGATGCGCAAAGTGCGCAATGGCCGGGCTGGCCTTGCCCTGTTCAATATAAATATGGGTATTTTTATTATAATTGCCAGGACCTATCCCAACGATTGGATTATCCAGAATGAATAACAGGCCCGTACGCAACATTTCCAACCGAACCCCAGACGATGTTGCAGAACTTGGATCCTTGACATGATCTTTAGCTTGGAAGTATTGCTGAGTTTCTGTCACAGCAGTATCAACCCCTTGCCTGACGACATCGGAGTTTTGATAAAAAACAACCACCACCAGACTTAACCCGGCCAAACTTAATAACATCCAGCGTGGTTTTGAAAAAAACATCACACTGGCCAAACCGGTCACAATAAAGCCAACATAACTGCCTCGAGAACCTGATAAGCCAGCCGCCATCAATGCGGCAAGCACGGACAGTGAAATATATATAATCATCGGCCATGCCAATGTTTTACGCCTTGTCCAAAGATAATAGAGATTCCAAAAAGCAACCAATACAGAAAATGGACCAATAATATTTTTACTGTAAACACCTAAAGCATAACTATGTCCGGCAATAAAAACGTCATAATAAGCCTGGGCAAATAAAACAAAACCACCTAATGTTGCACCACGCAGTAACCACAAACTGCAATCAGGGTAACGCCGTAGCAGTAAATAAACCGGGATAATAAATAAAAGACGTAATTCGGTACCTAAATAATGTGTTTGCTGTGCCCCCCACCCATTGGCCAATGAGGCGACGATATACATTGCAAAATAAGCACTACAAATCCATAAAAAAACTTTTTCAGTTTTATCCAACGTCTCCCTTTTTTTGCCCAGCATATATAAACCCAGCAATACCAATAAAACAAAAATATTGGAAATCCAGTGCCTGACACTCATACCCGCAATGGGGAATAGGAATAACAACAGATAGACAAACTGTTCCATTTTGTCTGTATAAAGATTGAAAGGTTGAAGCCCCCAAGCAACGACTTTATTCATTATATAATTATTTTCCAAGGCAGCTTATGCATGTTTATGCTATTAATGACATTATATTATCAAAAACAGCAGCTTAGCTCAAAACAAATCATAACGGGTTATTTACTATGCACATAAAAAAAGCCACCTCAGATTTGAGGCAGCTTTTTTAAAAGTCAGTTCTTATACGCGTTTAGAAGAAACGTGTTGACCCTTTCTCGCTATGCGCCATTGCATTTAATTCAGCAGCTAACTCATTGTATTTCTCAACATAGTTGTGTAATACATGACCTTCCTGACTAGCATAGTAATCTTTCATATCAATGCCATTTTCTTGTTCATAGGCAATGAATTTCTTTTGCATTTCCAGCATTTCAGCAATGATTTTGGCTTTATCGCTCATTATATTAACCTCATTTCAAAGGCCGAGACCTTTATTTAGATAAATTGAATTCGTGTAAAATATTGATGGTGCAAATTTAGCAGCCCAACTGGCCCCCATCTATATCTCTGATGGGTTAAGTCGATGCGAGTATTACCGGCTTAATAACCACCTTTGCGGGTACTTTGTGGTAAACCAGCAATTTTACGGCCTTGTTTTGATGGCATCCCTGGAAATAGCTGGTACATGTATTTAGAGGTCAATTTTTTGCCCCACTTTTTAGCCATGTCCTTCATGATTCCACGTTCATTCGGCTCAACACCGGGGTTCTCTGCATGTTCTGCACGCAGATATTTCACCACATCCCAGTGTTCATCTGTCATTTCAACTTCTTCATCAGCCGCAATTTTGCTACCAATCGCTTCCGTCCACTCGTTATAGTCGACCAGGTAACCGTTATCGGTGACTTCTACTGAGGTACCCTCTACTTCTAGTGTTGGCATAAGATTTCTCCACGTAACCAAGTAAAATATAAAAATGTCCCTGACAGCATCCCAACCCAAGATCGGTTGAAATAGCATCATGGCCTAAAATTTGGCGCTATTTAAACAAATTTTTATACTTGCGCCAAGTCTCTCTATCGGGATATTTAGTGCCAGTTTCTTTTCTTTACTGGCACTTATGATCTTTTTCAACCAGGTTCCCCGCAAAACCCGATGCCAGTTTCTTTTCTTTACTGGCACTTATGATCTTTTTCAACCAGGTTCCCCGCAAAACCCGATGCCAGTTTCTTTTCTTTACTGGCACTTATGATC
>JALXDW010000436.1 GCA_027070385.1 Chromatiales bacterium | reverse complement strand
GTTTAACATTGGAGAAAGTATGGCAGGCAAATGTATAATTGTCTTGCTACCTTTTGTTTTACAGTTTTGCTGTGTCATCGTACCTTTACGTTGGCGTATTGCAGCATAGGCCAGGTATAATCCTAACCCTAGCCCCAGTTCTTTTTCGCTATAAGGTTGCTGACCAATCTTACTCAGTGCTTCATCGGACAGCCCCGGGCCATGATCCAGAATAGTTATTCGTATGAAATCATCATTACGTTCTACTGTGATATCAACAAATTCGGGTGAAACTTCAATGGCATTTTCTATAATATTAATCAGTGACAAACTTAATGTTCGGTCAGTATAGATACTGTCGGTATCATTAACGTCACAATGAAAGCTTAAATGAATATTGCTATGTGAGGCATGAATTTCATTAATGATTTTCTGTAGATATTGACAGACAGATTGTTGCTGGTTATCGAACAGGCTTGATGAGGCACCGACAGATGCAGACAAGTCCGATAAAGACAATTTGCAGCGTTTAATCTGTTCTTTAAGATTATTCAGATCAGATAGAACAGCTGGGCTTGTCGGCCCGATCTCCTGTTTTATTTCGTTAACCAGTAGTGCCATAGTACCCAATGGCGTACCAAGTTCATGTGCTGTACTTGCGGCAAGTGTGCCCAGAATAACCAGTTGTTCATCACGTATGGCTTGTTCTCGTACATCGGTAAGTTGTTTTTGCTGACGACGTAAGGTCTGGCTCATTCCATAAACATAATAGGTAATCAGACAAGCATTCAGAATAAATGCCATCCACATACCTATCAAGTGTAAATTATATTCTGATGTATTATTTCCATGCATTATAGTATGGCCATTATTGTGCATCAGTGGTAGTGGCTGGTAATGGAACATCAGCAGGCTATAGCAAATAACGGTGATGCTGGCCAATAGCCAGGCGTAACGAACAGGTAAAATGGTAACAGTGATGGTCAATGGAAAAAGAAAAAGCATGACAAAGGGATTGGTTGCGCCACCAGTAAAATACAGCAGCAATGCCAGCGCAAGAACATCAATCATCAAATGAATAAAAATCTCATTTTCAGTGACAGCTTTGGGTTGCTTTAAACGAAACCAGACAAACAAATTAAACAGGGTGATTTGTAAAACAATCAGGCTGATTTTGCTGGTGGGTAAGGAAATGTGCAATACATTTAATGTGAAAACAACTGCAACGATCTGGCCGATAAGGGCAAGATTGCGTAAGTGAAACAATCGTCTCAGGTGAATATAATTTGCAGAAGTGAGCATGTTGGGTTTTTATTCGAGCGATATATTTTATTACAGCAATAATTATTGCTACATTCTAGCATATTTCTGCTTTATTAGCTGCGACAATTTGTCGCGCGACACTATGCCACATTCCAGTGGTTTTATTAAAAGACTATTCTTGTCTGCGTACTGACGTACCCCTCTTGAGTGGAGCGGTAATAGTTCTTTAGTATTTATTTGCTCCACTCTTTTTTTGGAAATGATGCAGTTCAGATAAATGTATAAGCAGTCTAACATATCTATTTTTGTAGCAACTTCCTTGTTGGCACATATTCTTTTCCTGGCACGATACCAGCCTGACAGTCATTTTTCATTTGAAGAACAGCACGAGTTAAATGTAAATATTGCCGACAAGGTAATACGATTAAGTATTTTATCCGAGTATATATCCGGCTCCCGGTCTGACAAGAGTTCAAATTCTCATGTTGAAATAGCAGCTAATACAATAAAGCCCGTTGCAAATGATAAACGCTTGAAGGAATCAGTGGATAAAGCTGAACGCTCCCGAAAAGTGGTGCATGAAAATGAAAAACATTCTGACAAGGTGGTTGAGGACAACAGAAAACTTCAGACAGAAACACAATTACCAACTATCCCCGGTCATATGATCAATGCAAAGGGTGAGCGTGATAAATTTCAGAAAATAATATTAACGATGATTGAATCACAAAAGTTTTATCCTTTGCTGGCTAGGCGACGTAATATGCAGGACATTGTTCAGGTGTCATTTGAACTGCTAGCGAATGGTGAAGTTACTGGTTTGATTGTCAATGGCCGCTATAAAATTTTGCGCCATGCTGCTCGTGCGGCAGTACTTAATGCCGCTCCTTTCCCTGTTTCTGTAAAACACATCCGTTTCCCCTTTCATATTAAATATTTAATGGCATTTAAACTGGAATAAACAAGGTACTATTATGAATAATAAAATAAAATCCCGAACACATGCTCTATCTGTATTGTTTTTATTAACCTGTGGGAACTCGCTGTATGCAGCGGATAAAATCGAAGTGGATAATGATATTATTATCAGCGTAACATCAACACGTGAAGATAAACCCTTGTCTCAAATTCCAGCCAGTATTGGTGTTATCGATAAACAGAATATTAAACAAACAAAACCGGCACATCCCTCCGAGATTACCAACCAGATCCCTGGTGTTTATATTAATGTAACCGGAGGTGAAGGGCATATGACAGCCATTCGTCAGCCAACAACAACAAAAGCAGTTTATCTTTATCTTGAAGACGGTATTCCAACGCGCTCTACCGGCTTTTTTAACCATAATGCACTTTATGAAGTAAATGTTCCTCAATCTGAATCCATTGAAATTATTAAAGGCCCGGGAACATCCTTGTATGGCAGTGATGCCATCGGTGGTGTTATAAACGTGTTAACAGCAGTGCCACCGAATGAGCAGCAAAGTACAATTAATATTGAAGCCGGCAGTTTTGGCTGGTTACGTTTATTGGCTGATACCGGTAACAGTGATGATGACAGTGGTTATATAGCAAGTCTGAATTTGACCCACAGTGATGGTTGGCGAAACGATACGGAATATGATCGAAGGAGTGCTAATTTACGGGTTGATCAGTTTCTGGATAATGGTGCAACATTAAAAACAATATTTTCAGCAACGGATGTTGATCAGCAAACAGCCGGTTCTTCACGCTTGTTGCGTGATGACTATCTGAATAATCCGGAATTAAATTATACGCCTATTTCATATCGACAGGTGCAGGCCTACCGTTTATCTACCGAATATGACAAAGGTGGCAAACAACAGTCTTTTAGTATTACTCCTTATGTGCGCCATAACTCGATGGAGTTATTGCCAAACTGGTCGTTGAGTTATGATCCGGTTGTTTATAAAACAGAAAATGATTCCATCGGTGTCCTGGTTAAAAACAGAAAAACATTGTATTCAGGAAAAGCCGAATTAGTAACCGGTGTGGATGTTGACTATAGCCCGGGCAGCTATGTACAACATAAGATTAACACGACGAAAACGGGTAATATTTATACTGCGTATACGCTTGCAGAAATTCAATATGATTACGATGTTACTTTTTCGGCTATTGCCCCGTATATTCATTATGAATACACTCTGTCGCCTGCCATGCGACTGACAACTGGAGCGCGTTACGATGCGATGCAATATGAATATGATAACAAACTGACAACACTAACCACGGGATCACATCGCCGCCCGGCTGATACCACCGTAAGTTTTAATCACTTTAGCCCCAAATTGGGAATGACTTATCAGTTTAATAAGCAACTGAATGGTTTTGCCAATTATCGTCATGCTTTTCGGGCACCGTCCAATACC
>JALXDW010000435.1 GCA_027070385.1 Chromatiales bacterium | reverse complement strand
GCGCTACCCCTTAGGAGCGCAAAAACCTTTATTGAGTTACTAATGGGCAGTTTATTAACTCAATCGGGGTTTGTAACCAGTGCCATCTGGATACTGGACATGGCCAGGCAATGGCCCAGTTATTATAAATGGCTTGAAACCGGCCAGTGGTCTTATCTTAAACTGATAAGACAGTGGACAGCCCTGTTTTTAAAGCTTGTTTGCACACAGTCCGGTTTATCTGGCCATAGATGACTCTATCGTGCTGCGTCATTCCAAAAAAGCACCCATGAGTCAGATACACCACCAGCATGGTAATAAAGCTAATCTGTCCCAGTATGTCAGAGGGCAATGCTGGGTGGCACTGGCTGCGATTGTTAAGCGTTCTGGCTGTAATACGGCTCTGCCTCTATTGTTGCGTTTAACACCGCAGGCCGGTAATAGTGGTAAACTGGTGATTGCCCGAACTCTTATCCGGGCATTACTGGAACAGTTAAAAGATAAAGCCGTCACTGTGTTAGTGGACAGCTGGTATATGCGCCGTTCTTTTATTGAACCGGTACAGGCTTATAATATGACGGTTATCGGTCAGGTACGAATCGATACCGTATTATATAAACGCCCCTGGCAACGTAAAGGCCGGGGACGGCCCAGAAAGTATGGCACTAGTTATACAAAAGAAGAAATTAAACGACTGCCTTTAAATAAGGTAACCGTACACCTGTATGGACGTGAACAGCAGGTCAATTACCGAACAGCGGTGGCTAAAGCCCGCTTTCTTAACGGCCAGTCGGTACGCTTTGTCTGGTGTGAGTTTGAGGACTCTAAAGGGAAAAAACGGCCACGCTTATTACTGTCAACAAATACAGAGTTAAGTGGTCTGGATATTATTATCGCTTATGAAAAGCGCTGGTCGATTGAGCCCATGTTCAATCAGTTAAAAAATGCCTGGGGTATGAAACAGACCTGGCAGAAAACCCGGAAGGTGTTGCATCGATGGGTACATATTATTGCTCTGGGGTATGTGATACCTCAATTGCTGGCTATTAAATGTCCGGACTCGGTACTGCAATTAATTGATAATACACCCTGGCGAAAGAACACGCCCATCACCGCAGGAAGAATACGAATGGGACTGGTCAGGTATTTTTCGCAGGTTAGGGTCAGGGACTGGTGGGATGGTAAGTCCCAAAAATTCCAGCCGCCAGATACGGATATTTTAAGGCGTTTTGAAGATTTGTTATAAAAATAACTTCAAAACAGCTGGTTACAAACAAATTGTTAAAGAACAGGTGAGCGAAACAGGGTGCTTAAGGGTGAGCTGTCGCTCTAAACTTTAGTTTAAATAATAGCTAAATGCATTAATTGTTTTATTAAAATGAAATTCTTAATCATAGTTTGTAATTTAATAAACAACCTGGATTTATAGATTTTATCATAGACCATGTACTGTTTCTTAATGGTCTCCATATAAAAGGAAAAAACCATGTGCTAAGAGCCTGAGTAAAAAGCGTTGCAATTGCAGCACCAGTAATACCCATTTTTGGGATTAAAATTAAATTAAGAATTATATTTAAGGTCACGCCAAAAAAATTATTATATAATCTATATATTTGGAGATTTTCTCCTATCATCCAAATACCTCTAGCTATAGCTTGTGAGATAAATATCCCATTCCATATATTAAATACAAGGGCATCATAAGCTCCCAGATAAGCTTCGTCAAAAAGTAGCCTTATGATATCTTCACCCCATATTATAGTCACGACGCCTACAAATACACCCATCCAAAACATTAGTGAGTACAACTGCATAAGTCTATAGTGATAAAGCTTTTTGTTTGTCTCCCTAAGATTTACAAAATATGGCATAAGAGTACTTACTAAAATGCCAGGGATAAATACCCAAAACTCGGCAAGTCTTACAGCTACACTATAGATACCAACCTCCTCGACATCTAGCATATTTCCTATCATAACTTGATCTATCTTCATATATATTGATATAAGAAACATACTCAAAGCCAATGGCCAAGAGAACCTTAAAAGTTCTATCGCTTTTTTACTGCTATATCTCCATTTCTTTATACTATGACCTGTATGCTTATATATGATAACTAAAAATAACCCACTAAAAGCCAAATCAACTATATTGGCTATAGCAAAATATACCACACTGTACTTATACAGTATCAAATATACTTTTAATAAACTGCTAAGTATAAAAGCACTGTTTCTAGCTATGACGACATATTTTGAAAGCACTTTTGCTTGATAGAAATAATCTATCACATCAAAAGACTGTAAAATAAATCCAGCACTTATGATAAATATCACTGTTTTAGTGAGACTATCTATTTCTATAACATAGAGTGAAAAATAGACCAGAACTATAGCTATAATAGAGCCTATGAGTTTAAGAACAAAAGCAGTACCCATAAGATAGTTCGTAAGTCTTGGTTTTTTCACAACTTCTCTTACGATAATTTGATCAAGTCCCAGTTTCACAAAAAACATAAAAAGTGCCGTATAGGCTAAAGCATAGTTAAGTACTCCAAAGTCATTAGGCCCAAGATACCTGGCAATCCAGATACCCACTACAAGCCCTCCAAATATTCTTATAATTTTATCAAAAAATAACCATGAAATGTTTTTGAGTAACTTTTGTTTCATTCAGTATAAAACTTATAGTATGCTTTCATAATACGTTAATCATAGACACTTTTCCTAATCAGGTATATTCGACTTATTGTCAATTCTGGCGTTTAAGAACATGCTAATATTCTGTCTACTTTATTTAGATTTTCAGTTTCCTATTTCTCACTATAAATGAATTTCACTCCATCAATGACATCGGCCAGAAGTTTAAAACCTCTGAATTTTTTTCAGCGCATTTTAGCACTCTAAGTCAACTTGAACAGCATAGATAAGATAGTTGCTCTGGGAACGACTTCCCGTCTTTTTACTATCCTGAGTCCGACCGTTGAAAAAGTTGACTCAATCGGGTTGCTGGTTCGAATCTGTTGCCAATGAATAGCAGTATAATCATAAAATGCCAGCATTTGTTCTTTATCTTTCACCAGGTATTTCATCATCTCGGATATTTATCGCTAATTCGGTTTACGGCACTATCAAAGGCTTTATGAGCATCCTCTCTGGTTTCTGCCATCCAGATATCGTACAGTGCCTCTTTTACTTTTGGTTGTACCGATTTTGGCGGTTTGTTCATCACATTGTCCGTTTTATAAACCCACCAGTGCCGATACTAGGTTGCTGATGCCTTGTGTATAGATACACCTTGTTTATGGCATTCCAAAATCCTAGGGCACCATCACCAATAGCCACTTCAAGAGTAGTGGTTACCCCCTCTTTGGCGAATATACTCCAACAACTCTGTTCAGCTTTGTGTAGATTCCCGGTAGTATTCCTCTATCGCCATCAACTCCTTATTCCCATGCTCATTAACACCTATGACAACCAGTATGCATTGAAAACAGGGAAAGTAACTCATTCAGTTCTGCTTGTGCCGCCAGATTGTTCTGTTCTTTTGCCCCATTTCGTAAAAGCTGTGTTAAAGCATCTGATACAGTTTCTTCTGATTGTCTGAGTGAAATAATATAATCATTACTCATGGCGTATTTCTTGTTGTAATTCTATCTTGGTGGATAAATTTATAACAGAATACGTCACCTTATATGTTTTCGAACACTATATCTAATCATAACTCGGTAAATTTATAAGTGTTCCATATAGGCAATAATATCATTGATGGTATTAAGATCATCGACATCTTCATCAGGAAATTTCACATTAAATTTTTCTTCAATACTCAGAAAAAAGCTCATAATCTCCAATGAGTCAATACCCGCATCAGCCAGAGAATCATCACCTTTAATTTCTGATATATCTACAGATACTGCACCATCTTCTACAGCGGATAAAATATCTTCTAATGTAACAATCATTTATAACTCCTAATATCAAATTTCAAATAATACCGTACTTGCCCAGGATAATCCGACACCGAATCCGGCAATTACTATGGTTTTATAGCTTTTATCTAAACCACCTAAAATAAGAGGTATCGAAGAGGAAACGGTATTACCATAATCCGTAGCAAGGAAAGGTAGCTTCTGTTCATCAACTTTTAGTTTTCGCCTTAGAGTATCGATAATAAATCGGCTGCCCTGATGCAGAGCAAAATACTCGACATCATCAATTGTTAAAGCGTTTAATGCCAGCATGTCAGCAATATTATTAGGGACAGTTATTGCTGAAAAGTTAAATACCGCACGCCCGTTCATAGTTAATTTATTATCTTCATTAATTTTTATAGCAGGATGACTTTTACCGTAACTGCCGAATAAAAACCTTCCGGTTTTCCACTTTGGGGTATTACTGATAAGCGTAGCTGATGCACCGTCACCAAATAAAAGACTGGTGTTTTTATCCTGTTTATCAATTATTTTTGAATATGGATCCGCTGTAAACAGAATACCTTTTTCAAAACCATTAGCTTGCATAAAACCCTGAATAATAGACATTCCATAAACAAAACCAGAACACCCCAGAGAGATATCAAAAACAGCACAATGGTCGGACAAATCAAGTTTTTCATGCACTATAGCAGAAGTATGCGGCAGACCATGGCCATCAGGGTTTTGCGTACACACAACAATACAGTCTAACTGTTCAGTCTGGATACTGGTTTTATTTTGTAAATCTTTAAAAGCTTTAACACAAAGATCGGATGTTTCTTCACCTGAGTCTTTAACTGCCAGATGCTGCATACCAATTTTCTGTATAAGAAAATTTTCGTCCAGGTCAAATTCTGCAATTCTATTATTATTGTCAATCCGGTTTTGCGGAATATAACAGCCTATTGCCTCAATACCAATCATACATTCACCAGTGAAAAGAAAATATTGCCCACAATATCGCCACCTGACTTAATTTCAGTTTTAATTAATTTATAGTTTATATTATGTCGTAATATTAAGTTTATATTTTCATTCTGACTGCATAGTACCGGAAGATCAATTCTGGTAAAGAACCATTTTCCTGTTACATCAGGAAACAATTGTTGCAGCATGTATTTATTCATAGCAACGACTGTTTCAATAAAACTATAAGGACTTTCCCCGGATAATGTAATGCTATTATCTATCATATTACAAAGTTCAGTAATCTTACTTTCATCATAAGCAACTCTTTTTTTCTCTGATTGATGTTCAGTATCCTCAGCTTCTGAAATTGCCATCCAATATGTTATACCCTCTATTTCATATTTACATCGTACAGAAATATTATCTAATTTATTTATTATTGTTTTATCTTCAGAGCAATATAAGTGGCATTTTGTTGAGTGCACTACATTATGAACGGTAAATATAATTTTCTCCACCAAAGTTCCGGGGGGAATTTCTGTCATCATGCGATTAAACATATCCGTACCATGAATATAATTTCTTGTTCCTTTATAGGTAAACTCAATTATTTTTATCTTCATAGCAACCGGTTTGTTTCCATTCACCGTTTTGGCCCTGCATTAATTTTACGCATTTTTTTAGCCGGATTACCGAACATTGAATCACCTGTCTGAACATCTTTTACTACCACAGCCCCCATTCCTATTGAGCAATCATGTCCAATTTTCAAATTATCTCGTACACTCACACCCAGGCCCAGTGTGCTTCGTTCACCAATTTTTGTATTGCCTCCAATAAGGCTGCCCACAGACATCCAGACATGATGGCCGATATTCACTCCATGCCCTATATTAGATAAATTACCTATTACACTATTGTTTCCAATAACCGTCGATGACATCACCCCTTTAGCAATCACACAGGAAGCCCCTATTTCAACCTCATCACCAATAATTACACCGGCAATATGTGGAAAACGAAGTACCCTGTCATCCTGTGTTTTATACACTGTAATCCCTGCAGTGCCAATAGTGGTATTTTCTCGTATTGTAACATTACGACCAATATAAGTGCCCTGCTTTATAACGCATCCCGCGTTTATTACAGCACCCTGGGCAATATAAACACCCGGTTCAATAACTGCCTGTGAATGAATTTGACTATCTTTATGTATTTCAGGTTCGACATCCACTAAAGAAGAAAAGCATGCAAATCCCGGAGATTGTTTTAATTGACTGAGCAAATCAATAAACAGAGCACGGGGATCATCCACTATTATTAGATTATGCCCTGTAAGCTTTGCAGCGGTTTGTTGATTAGTAATAATACAGGTTTGTTTTAATTGTGTTGATTTTTCATTTTCCGGGAGTCTTTCTAAAAAACAAAGGGTCTGTCCCACTGCATAGCGGCCATCAGAAACACCAATGATTATATCTGCAGCCGTGTTTCCAGACTTAATGCTTAATAACTTATCTGAACCAGTAATTTTCTTACTTAATGATACTATTTCAGAACATGTTATTTCTTTGATAAATCTAATAAATTCCACTGTATTAACCAGACTGTAAACCGACTTTAGCTTTAATAGTATTAATAATAATTTTCTGAAAGTTATTTTCCAGTTCAGAAAAAATAGGCAAACATAAAACCTTATCCGAAATACCTTCAGATATCGGGCATTTTTGCCTGGGTTCAATATAACTCAAAGTATTCAAAGAAGGATAAAAATAGCGTCTGGGGAAAATATTATGGGCATTTAAGTCTGCCTGCACCGCCAATAACTGTTTTTCATTTTCAAACACAACAGGAAAATAGCTGTAATTATTACTTGCATCTGAATTTAGTTGCTGAAACTGTACAAAACCATTGAGTTCCTGCTGATAATAACTGTAAATTTCAGCCCGTTTTTCCTCAATTAAGTGCATTTCTTCCAGCATGCACAAACCCATTGCGGCTTCAAACTCGTTCATTTTGGCATTAATGCCTAATTCAGGAATGGATTCAGCATTTTCTATTCCAAAATTAATCAGATAACGTGCTTTTTGTACCAGATCATCATCATTAATAACCAGGGCTCCGCCTTCTATTGTATGAAAAAGCTTGGTTGCATGAAAACTGAGTGTTGAAATATCCCCGTAATTTAATATGCTATTGCCTTTAAAACGCACATTAAAAGCATGAGCCGCATCATAAACCACCTTTAGATTTAACCGCTGAGCTATCTGGGCAATTTTTTCTACCTCGCAGGCATTACCAAATACATGCACTGGAACAATAGCACGAGTATGAGGTGTACATAAGGCTTCAATATTATCCGCCTCAATATTAAAGGTTTGAGGGTTAATATCAGCAAAAATCGGCAGGATACTATTGGTCACCAGAGAACTGGTGGTCGCTACAAAAGAAAACGGGCTGGTAATTGCAAAGCCATTTAAATCCAGTGTCCGGTAGGCAATTTCAAGGGCCGCGGTTCCATTGGAAACCAGAACAATATGTTTAACCCCCAGATAATCCGCCAGTTTCTCTTCCAGTTCCACGAGTAAAGGGCCGTTATTCGTTACCCTGCCGTTCTGGTAAATCTTATCCACATAATGCTTATATTTTTTTATATCCGGCAGATAAGTTTTGGTTACATGGATCATTCAAAATTTCCAATGAGCTTAAGCATTAAGAAATACCAAGCCTGTTCAGGAGTCATAAAACAGCCATTTAATTTGTGTAAATTTTTAGTGCTTAACAGCCTGTTCAGTGGCTTTAGCGGATTTTTCTTTAACCATCTGATTAAAGGACTCTCTAAAACTCATTTTTTTTATGCTGATGCCGGTAAAGCCGCCCAAGTGGATGGCGCCATTAAGGGCTTTTTCAATTAACGGCTTAACACTTTCCGGGACACTGACATGCAGCTTGTGCGGGCGTACCGGATCGGGAATGTTTTTTAGCTCCACATCCAGGCTATAGGTCATTTCGCAAAGATAAATGACTTTATCATCCAGGCGTGCGGGTTTTCAAATGATAAATCATTTAATAAAATAACATTTTCTGTAACTGCAAGAAGTTGATTAACCAAAAACCAGTGTTCTTGTTGTGTTTTATGCTTCATAAAGCCACGCCATAATCAATCGCTTGTTGGTAGATGGATTCTATACTGCTATACCTGTCTTTTATCAAGAAATCTACTTTTCGTCCGCCTAATTTTATATAAAGACGCGCGCTCAATCGGCACCCCGCTTCAATTTTGTTACTTAAATGCTTAGGCGTTTGAATAAACAGGTCAATATCTCCCCCTTTTTTGCTGTCATCAGTACGACTGCCAAACAGATACATTTTAATATTTCCAAAATGCTGGTAAGCATATTGTAAAAGTTGCTTTTGAGTTTCAGCTGAAAGCCTCATGGTATGGATTCTGCCAATAATTTAATTTAGCGGATAAATACAGCGTCTGATTTTTTTGATTTATTAAGGATTATAGTAGATTAAAACCAAATTCACCGTCTTTTCTTGAAACAAATCTCATTTTTACTATTTTATTTATAAAAAAACAAATGTTTTTTAGCTATAATTAAAGTATGTACTAAAATAAGCTCTATAAAACATATAAGCATCAGTCATTCACACAAAATTAAGAAAATTATGGTATTAGCCCAACAATCCACACAACTAACTGGTCTGGCAAGACAGCTTGTCATGCAGAACCTTCTCCAGGAAGAAGAAGCCACCAAAGCCATTGAAGAGGCAAAAAAAGAAAAACTACCGTTTGTTCAATATGTTACCAGTAAAAACCTGGTTAAGTCCATTGATATTGCCACATTGGCATCCACAGAGTTTGGCACACCACTTCTGGATATATCAGCCCTGGATATTGAAAAGGAAACGTCATCTTTAATAAAAGAAGACCTGATAACCAAACATCATGCTCTGCCCATTTTTAAACGTGGGAACCGGCTATTTATTGCCTTGGCAGATCCTACCAATATTAGTGCTCTGGATGAAATTAAATTTCAGTCTGGCTTGAGTGCCGAGGCAATACTTGTTGAGGCTGACAAGCTGGAAAAAGTCATTGATAGAGTAATGTCTGATGCTGATGAAAGCATGGATATGTCTGATTTCAGTGATGACGAGCTGGATGGACTGGATTATGAAGATACTGAAAAAGATGATGATGATGTTAGCCGCAGTGATGCGGATGATGCTCCGGTCGTTAAATTTGTCAATAAAATTTTACTCGATGCCATTAATAAAGGTGCTTCTGACATCCACTTTGAGCCATACGAGAAGTTTTTCCGGGTTCGTTTAAGAATGGATGGTTTATTACAGGAAGTAGCCAAACCACCTGTTAACTTAACCCCCAGAATATTAGCACGCATCAAGGTTTTGTCCCGCCTGGATATATCTGAACGACGTATCCCTCAGGATGGCCGTATGAGGATGAAAATATCCAAAAACCGAGCCATCGATTTTCGTGTCAGTACCTGTCCAACACTATTTGGAGAAAAGGCCGTTTTACGGATTCTGGATCCCAGCAGTGCCAAACTGGGTATTGATGCACTGGGTTATGAGGATTTTCAGAAAAAACTTTATCTTGATGCCCTTGCCAAACCACAGGGGATGATTCTGGTTACAGGACCAACGGGTTCAGGTAAAACAGTCTCATTATATACAGGCCTGAATATCCTGAATACAGAAAACGTTAATATTTCTACGGCAGAAGATCCTGCAGAAATTAATTTACCCGGGGTTAATCAGGTCAATGTAAACCCTAAAACCGGGCTTACCTTTGCTGCAGCTCTGCGATCTTTCTTACGTCAGGATCCGGATATAGTGATGGTCGGGGAGATTCGCGACCTGGAAACAGCAGAAATTGCCATTAAAGCAGCACAAACCGGCCATATGGTTCTGTCCACTTTACATACTAATGATGCCCCACAAACGCTTGGGCGCCTTATGAATATGGGTGTTCCACCTTATAATATCGCCTCTGCTGTTAGCTTAATTATTGCTCAGCGCCTTGCCCGACGCTTATGTAATGATTGTAAACAGCCTGCAGATATACCAAAGGAAGCTTTGCTAGAAGAAGGGTTTACTGAAGAACAGGTTGCTAAGGGCATTACTGTTTACAAGCCGGTGGGTTGCTCCAACTGTACCAATGGTTATAAAGGTCGGGTGGGTATTTATCAGGTTATGAAAATTTCAGATGCAATGGGACGTATTATTATGGAAGGCGGTAATGCCATTGATCTGGCTGATCAGGCACAAAAAGAGGGGATCCCAGATTTAAGACAGTCAGGGCTTAAAAAGGTAATGGATGGTATTACCAGCCTTGAAGAAGTAAACAGGGTTACTAAAGAATAAGCGTTGAGCGTTGAGCGTTGAGCGTTGAGCGTTGAGCGTTGAGCGTTGAGCGTTGAGCGTTGAGAAAAGTATAAAGACTTTGTCTTGGGATTATAAGAAAAAAACATAATTTTCGAGTTTTTAAATAGAACATCGTTATTACAAAATTTAAGGATTACTAATGGCAGCAAAAGAAAAACCGGTTCCAATTTTTCTCTGGGAAGGTGCAGATAGAAACGGCAACCGAAAAAAGGGGGAAATCCAGGCAAAGAATATGGCTCTGGCCAAAGCTCAGCTAAGGCGTGAAGGCATTAATGTTCTTAAGATCAAGTTAAAACCCAAGCCCTTGTTTGGTCTCGGTGGGCCAAAGAAAAAACCTATTACCCCTCTGGATATTGCTATTTTTTCCAGACAGTTGGCCACTATGATGAAAGCTGGTGTTCCTTTAGTACAGGCTTTTGAAATTGTAGGTACCGGACATGAAAATGCTTCTATGTCTGAGTTAATTATGAATATTAAGGCCGATGTAGAGGGTGGTAGTTCGTTAACTGAGGCATTAAGAAAACATCCTTTATATTTTGACGACTTATATTGCAGTTTAGTGCAAGCCGGTGAACATGCTGGTATTCTGGATAGTATCCTGGATAAGGTTGCAACTTATAAGGAAAAGACTGAAGCGCTTAAGTCTAAAATTAAAAAAGCCATGTTTTACCCAATTGCAGTTATAGTTGTTGCTATTATTGTGGTAACTATCTTATTACTCTTTGTCATCCCACAATTTGAGGATATGTTTAAAAACTTTGGAGCAGATTTACCCGCGCCAACTCAATTTGTTGTCAATATGTCTAAGTTTCTTCAAGAATGGTGGTATGCTGTATTCGGTGGAGCAGGAATAGCCTTATATACTTTCTTTTATTTTAAAAAACGTTCCAGGAAAATGCGGGAATTTCTTGATAAAATGGCACTTAAAATTGCCATTGTTGGTCCTATTCTGGAAAAAGCCGCTATAGCTCGTTATGCCCGTACTCTACAAACTATGTTTGCTGCTGGTACACCTCTGGTTGAAGCTCTCAGTTCAGTATCAGGGGCAGTGGGCAATATCGTTTTCAGTAATGCTGTCGATCAAATTCAGCAGGAAGTGGCAACAGGTACACAGTTAAACAAAGCCATGACCAATAGTGGCGTTTTCCCGAATATGGTTATTCAGATGACGGCTATTGGTGAAGAGTCCGGCGCCCTGGACACCATGCTGGGTAAGGTCGCCGATTTTTACGAGGCCGAAGTAGATAATCTGGTGGATGGCCTAACCAGTTTGCTGGAACCCATGATTATGGCTGTGTTGGGTGTAATAATTGGTGGTATTGTGGTGGCCATGTATCTGCCTATCTTCCAGATGGGCCAGGTAGTCTAAGCTTCAAATGGAGATTTATCAGTATTTAATATCCAACTCCTTTTTTTTTCTGAGCACTGTTTTTCTGTTCAGTTTACTGGTTGGTAGCTTTCTTAATGTGGTTATCTGTCGACTGCCAATTATGCTTAAACGTGAATGGAAGTCCGATTGCCTTGGTTTTCTTGCTGAAGAACTCGAAGATAAGGAGCTTCAGACAAAATATTCTAATACAGAAGATAAAACCCCTTTTAATCTC
>JALXDW010000434.1 GCA_027070385.1 Chromatiales bacterium | reverse complement strand
ATTGTTCCACCTGCGAATCCGTTTCGTTGCCCACCTGGACCTTATGAACGGGCATCGCTGCTTGCTGAAATGTTTCAAAAGAAAAAACCAAAAGCAAAAATACTGATTCTTGATGTAAAAGATAAATTTACCAAGGATAAACCTTTTCAATTAGGCTGGAATCGGCTCTATGGTTTTAATATACACCCGGAAAAAATGGCAGGCATGCCCGAGAATATTATTCACCATAATACACCTGGTTTAATTGAGTGGGTGCCAGGGAGTGAAGGCGGCAAGGTTGAATCGGTCGATCCCAAGGCAATGACTGTGCATACCAGTCATGATGAAGTTATCAAGGCTGATGTTATTAATATTATTCCAAGACAAAAAGCAGGGCTGTTAGCTTTCAAGATGGGGCTGACTAACAAACATGGCTGGTGTGATATTAATCGTCAGACCTTTGAGTCCCTTGTGCATAAAAAGATTCATGTTATTGGTGATGCGTGTGTAGCAGATGTAATGCCAAAGTCGGGTTATGCGGCAAATACACAAGCCAAAGTATGTGCTGTGCAAGTCTTGCAGTTATTGAAAGGTGAAGCACCGGTAGAGCCCATGTTGGCAAACACATGTTTTTCTCGTGTTGGATCCGAGTATGGTATTTCTGTTTCTGCTACTTATCGTCTTGATAAGGCTGCCAACAAAATTATCAAAACTAAAGGCTCAGGTGGACTGTCGCCATTAAATGCTTCTCATGCAATTAATCGATTAGAGGCACTCTATCAGGAATCCTGGATGCGTTCTTTTGTTGCCGATTGTTTTTCGTAATAAATTCATAAACTCAAGGAAATCGTCACAATGAAGAATAAAGAACACGAGATAGTATTAAGTGAGGATGAACAAAGAAAAATACTGGAAAGTTCACCAAGAGGAACCTGGGCAATACTTGCAATATATGCGGTAATATTTACCTTGAGTTGGCTGTACTTCTGGTTCGGACTGTTTGTGAATCATGGTCCGGTAAAGTAATTGACAGCGAAACAGGAAACGAATGATGGCAATACATATTCATCCCCTTGAACGAAAATGGTTATTCGTAATTGCTGTAATTATATTACTCACCTGGGTTGTTCAGCTTTATTATGCATTGAATAAGAGTACTCATCCTCCAAGTAATGTTGAAGTAATAGATTCAGTTAGACTCCATCTTAATGATGGTATTGGTGGCGGTGAATTTGCTGAAACAAATTTAGGTGTAAAGCGTGATAAGAACGGGCAGTTAAGAGTGACGATGGTGGCGGCACGATACAGCTTTTATCCTCAGGAGATAGTATTACCTTTAGGTGAGTCAATCACTTTTCGCTTTGCCAGTTTTGATGTTCTTCATGGTTTACACGTGCCTTTTAGTAATCTGAACAGTATGGTTGTACCCGGTTACATATCTGAAGTAACAACTGAATTTACACGTGAAGGTGAGTTTCCTATTCTGTGCAATGAATATTGTGGGACAGCTCATGCATTTATGTACGGCAAGATAAAAATCGTTGCCAAAGAAAAATTCAAATTGTAAAGGAAGAATTATCAATGGCTGCAATTGAATCAGATGTTAGTGCAATAATACAGAGTAATGCTCAAGAGAGTGAGCATATATCCACAGCGAAAAAACTCGGGTTGTGGAATATGTGGGTCGCTTTTACGGCATTTATTATTGCCTTACCAATGGGGTTATATCAGGTTGCTGAGCGAAGTGATTTGTTTCCGGCTCTTGAATCGGCACAGGTTTATTATGCATCCATCTCGACACACGGTGTGTTAATGGCGTATGTCTTCAGTACATTTTTTATTATGGGGTTTGGCTACCATACAGCCGGTTATAGCTTGCAACAAAAATTATGGTCTACAAAGTTTGCCTGGTCCGGCTTTATCATTGCACTGTTCGGTGTTGTGCTTGCAGCAATTCCATTATTAACAGGCAATGCGTCGGTTATGTATACATTTTACCCCCCGGAAGTGGGGCATCCAATATTCTATATTGGTGCAACCTTGTTGATAGTGGGATCATGGTTCTGGTCTGTTGATATGATTGTTGCGATGACTCAATGGAAAAAAGCCAATCCAGGCAAGGTGGTTCCACTTGTTATGTTTGGTGTGACTATTAATGCATTGTTATGGTTATGGACGTCTGCCGGTGTTGCTGCTGAAGTTGTGTTTCAGATTATCCCTGTCACATTAGGTTTAACAGAAACATTTGACCCGGGGCTTGCCCGAACCCTGTTTTCATGGACGCTACATGCAATCGTTTATTTCTGGTTGTTTCCTGCTTACATCGTTATGTATTCCATTATGCCAAAAGAAGCAGGTGGGAAATTATTCAGTGATGAAATGGGCCGAGTTGCATTTGTGATGTTATTTATTTTTTCTGTCCCGATTGGTTTCCATCATTTGTATATGGACCCGCAGCAGGCAGCGGGCTGGAAATTATTGCATATGTTTGGAACGTTCATGGTTGCAGTACCAACACTCATTACCGGCTTTACAATTCTTGCCACACTTGAAATATCAGGTCGTCTACGTGGCGGGAAAGGCCTTTTAGGCTGGGTATCACGTATCAAATGGGATAATCCGGTTGTTCTTGGTACAGCTTTAGCGATGTTGATGTTAACGGTTGGTGGTTGGGGCGGGGTTATCAATGCCTCCTATTCAATGAATAGCCTTATTCATAATACACAATGGGTACCGGGGCATTTTCACCTGATATATGGTGGGACAACGGTTATCATGTATTTTGCTGTCGCATACTGGTTGTGGCCAAAAATTATAGGTCGAGCCCTGTATTCGAATAAAATGGCATTGATTCAGTTATGGAGCTGGTTCTTTGGTATGTGGATTACCACTGCACCCTGGCATATCCTTGGTTTGCTAGGTCAGCCACGTCGAGTTAATACGTTGCCATATGATACAGCGATTGCAGCGCTTTGGGATCCCTACGAAATGGTTATGTTAGCCGGCTCGTTGCTATTAACAGTGTCAGGATTTTTATTTATTATTAATCTGGTGATGACACACTTAAATACACGTAAACAGGATGACATGTCGGTCACCTATGCTGTAGCAGTTCATCAGCCGATGCATGTTCCAAAATTACTTAATAGTCTTTCATTCTGGAACTGGGCAATGCTCTGTTACATGATTATCAGCTATGGCTATCCTATTATTCAGTTTGCTTTTATTGGAACGCCACAATCCACTCCATGGAGTTATTGATATGATTAAAAACATAACTCTAATTCTATTTGGAACAATGTTTAGCTTTATTTCTTTTGCTGATACTTTGCATAAACTGGCGACACAAACAGAACCTTCTTCAAATATTGCATGGACGAATAAGCAGCTACGTTTTGTTGATAATGGGAATATAGAAAATGGTGCCAGACTAAGTAAACGTTTAATGTGTGCTTCATGTCATGGTGCTTCGGGTAAAGCTTATACACGAAACTGGCCAAGTCTGGCTGGTCAGCGAGCAAAATACACTTATAAAATGTTAAAAGATTATCAGGATGGCAAGCGTGCGCAAACACGTAGTGCCACGATGATGTCTTATCTTGTTGCCGAATTAACAGAGCAGGATATGGCGGACCTCGCACAATTTTATGCGAGTATTAAACTC
>JALXDW010000433.1 GCA_027070385.1 Chromatiales bacterium | reverse complement strand
ATTAAACACACCATAACGGTTTTTACGGATATTGATTGTTATTATTGCCAAAAGCTCCATAAGGAAGTTGCCGAGTTTAATCGCTTGGGGATTGAGGTTCGTTATTTATCTTACCCGCGACAGGGAATTGGTTCCGAGTCATATGATAAAGCAGTGACAGTGTGGTGTTCAAAAGATAAAAAAGCCGCTTTAACAAGGGCAAAAAGTGGTGAGAAACTGAAAAAACTGGAGTGTGATAATCCAGTTAAAAAACATTATGCTTTGGGTAATTTGCTGGGAGTGCGTGGTACCCCGGCCATTATTCTGGAAAATGGTCAGTTGTATCCAGGCTATATCCCCGCTGCACGTTTAAGTGCGGGGCTGGATCAAATGAAGGCACAGACCAAAAAATAACCCCCCTGAACTCTATCCCTGTTTATATAACACAGCAGGATAGTGGCAGTGGGGTTATGCAAACAGATAAAAGTACTGCAGTAAGGTGTTTATTGTAAAGCCATCTTGGACTGTTGGGCGATGGGTACTCACAGTTTAGTTAAGCACGCGTGCCAGTTTGCGCCGATAATCACCGACAAGTTGAGCACCTTGTTCACCCTGGGTGCCGACAATATCAAAGAGTTTGAGTAATTCTTTTCTTCCAAGGTCGTCTTCAAATTTTCTGTCTCGCCTTATAATTTCCAGGAGTTGCTCCATTGCCGATGCAATATCACCCTGTAAAACAAGTTGTTGGCTAAGTTGATAGCGAGCTTTGAGATCGTCGGGATTTTTTTCAATTTTTTCCATAAGGCTGGCAGGTTCAGGTAAATCTTTGGCAGATTCTGCAATTTTAATTTGTGCTGAAATACTTTTGATTTCTTCCTTGTTTTTCAGCGTGTCGGGTAAGGCCTCAATAAAGCACTTTGCCTGTTCAAACTGCTGGGTTTGAGCAAGGAGGCTGGCAAAATGTATAGCAATCTTTTGATTGTCGGTATCGTTTAAACAGATTTCCTGCATTTTAGCGATAGCTGCATTATCGCCTTGTTGTAATTGTTCCATGGCTTGCTGATACAGTGCATCCGATTCACGTTGAATATGGTTACTGAGTTTGCCTTTGATTTCGGCTTCAGATAATACCCCGGAGAACTCATCGACAATCTGGCCATTACGAATAAACTTGACGGTAGGGACACTGCGTACCTGAAAATGTTCAGCAAGTTCTTTATTTTGATCGATATCCACTTTTGCCAGCAACAACTCACCACCGTATTCATTTGCAAGCTTCACCAGTATTGGAACAAGTTGTTTGCAAGGCTGACACCAGCTTGCCCAAAAATCCAGTAACACCAGCTTTTGCATGGAATTATCCATAACCTGGGTTTGAAATGTTTCGGCAGTTACATCAACAACGGTATCGGTCATTTTTCTTGTCCTGAAAGGTTATTTGGAATGTATTTTAACCTGATAAATAATTTTAAGCCAGAATACACGTTTGTTAAAAGTCAGTGTCACGATTCGTATTGATACAAAATCTTTGCATGTGTCAACAGTAGATAACTGTGTACGCTATGTTCTGGCCAGATAAGTTGAGCTGCTTGTTGGTAATGCATTAATTGGGGTTGATAGTGTGCTGCAATGGTTTGAATATTTGTTTTATCCACTGACTGATGGGTTTTATAATCAACAATGTGTACGGTATTTTCCAAGACAATAACACGGTCAATAATACCAAATATTGTTGTGTTGTTTTGCAGATAGCTCACAGGGACTTCATTATAGGTTTTTATGGCCGATCCTTGTGTATTGTGTTGCTCAGTTTGATTTGGAAAAATAAAAGAAAAATCATTATGCTTGAGTACAGCCTGAGCTTCTTGCCAGCATTGTTTCCATAAACTATCCGATATTTCCTGGCCATTTTTATTTTTGCAAACTGTTTCAGGGAGTAACGGATTTTCACTGATATCTTCGAGAATAGCGTGAATAACTATACCTCGGATAGTGGCATCGGAATCTGTTTGTTCAGTTGAAAGTGTTTTCGTATGTTGTCGTTCTTCCATAATATGGCTGGGGGAAAGAGTTTTTTGTAAATCATGGTAACGGGTATCCAGAGTGATAAAGTTGTTCAACCTTTTATCTATGCTGGCAGTGGCCTTGGATATTACTTGTTCAGGTGGGTTGGTTTGTTGTGACTGATTTATTTTATAATGTTCGAGAATATGTTCAGTTTGAGATTGTTCAATGGCATAACAATTTTTAATAAGTGTATACCAATCGTTTCCTGTTTTTGATGGTTTGGCGGCAGAAATAAAAAGGTATTGTTGGGCTCGTGTAATGGCAACATAGAACACGTTGGCTGCTTCGCGTTGTTCTGCAAGGGTATCCTTATGGATAAGTGCTTCAGTAACTGGATCACGTTGACTGGTTTTATTCACCAGTAACATAATGTCAGGTGATTCCTGTTCAACGGGCCATTCCAGAATGGTTTTGTAAGTGAAGTTAGACTGTCCTTCCGTATCGGTATTGGCTAGAAATATAACAGGTGCTTCGAGCCCTTTGGCGGCATGTATCGTCATCACCTGGACACGGTTAAGATCGTTGCTTGAGGCCGGAGTATCCGGGGCTTCATTTTTCAGGTTTTTCAGTTCCTGGATATGAGCAATAAACTGTTGCAAACTTGGGTAACGGCCACTATCAATTTCCAGAGCTAATTCAATCAGTCGGGTTAAATTATGACGTGTTCTGGACTTTAAGTGTGAAGGGTATGCACGATTGTATTGTGCAAGTACATCTGCTTCATTGTATATAACATCCAGTAGATCATGCACGGGAATGTGTGTTGCAATACTTTTCCAGTTATTCAGTAATTTGAATGCATGAGCCAAGGCGGTATCTTCCGATGTTGATAACAGTGTTTTTATCTTGTTAAACCAGTTGTTATTGGCATTGTCTTTCAAGTGCAGTTGGGCCAGTTGCATAAGTGTATGCTCCGGGACAGAAAACAAAGGGCTACGCAAAATACTGGCAAGTGCAATGTTATTGAAAGGAGTAATCAACCAGTTGAGTAACATCACGATATCATTCACTTCAAGGCAGTCCAGCAATGTACCACGTTCAGAACCCACAAACGGGATCCCGTGCTGGTGCAAAGCTTTTTCATAATGGCTGGCATTTGTTCTGTTGCGTAGCAGGATAATAATATCCTTGTATTGCAGTGCGCGGCTAATATTATTATCAGTGACAGTTAAAGGATGATGAATCAGTTCCTTGATTTTATTTGCAATCAGATTCGCCTCCAATTGATTAGGGTTCTCTTTTTCAGCCCGTGGCTGTTTGAGAGGATTACGAAATGAAGTTGGCTTGTCTTTATCTTGTTTTTCTTCCAGCTCTGGGTAATCAAGCAAGGTGACACAGCCTGGCAGTTCTTTTTGCATGGTTGTGTGTTGCGGGAAATCAGGAATGGCTTTGCTTAAAGATGTTTCGCTGAATAATTTATTCACAAAATGAATGATAGCAGGGGAAGAGCGCCAGGATGTATTCAGGGGCAAATGCTGACTATTAAAATGCTTTTCAATGTATGTGCTGGCAACAGGGAACAGTCGGGGTTCGGCTCTTCGAAACCGGTAAATAGATTGCTTGACATCGCCAACCAATAAAATACTGCGCTGTTCATTCGATTGTTGATCCTGGCTGAATTCTTCTATCAGTGGTTGCAGTAATCGCCATTGAATCGGGTTGGTGTCCTGAAACTCATCAATGAGTAAATGATTAATTCTTGCATCAAGTTTGTATTGAACCCATACAGCATGTTGACTTTTAGTAAGCAGGCAATAGGTTTTCCATTCAAGGTCTGTGAAATCAAGTTGCCGTAAAGAAAATTTTATTTGTTGGTAGTGGTTCAAATATGCATGGCCGGCAATATACCAGTGTTTATTGACCTGATAACTTTTTTGCAAGTTTAAGGGTTCATCGAGTTGTTGAAGTTGTTGGCAAATATCCAGGTGGGTTTGTATAAAGTTATTTGCACCGGTTTGTCCCAGTACTTTTTCCATTTCCTTAGTTATTTTATGTGACAGAGGGCTACCGGATTTTGTCAGGAATGCAACCCGCATATGCATCAAACGTTGTTTGTTATCAAGGTTGCTATCACGGGCATAACTGATGGCATTCAGTGCGGTTTTATATTTTTTGGCTTTCAAATGGTTCAGGGCGTTGCAAAACTGGCCCAGTTGTTCATCCAATGTGTTTTGGTTGAAAAAATCATCAAGTGGATGGGCTGTCGGGTTAACGCCTAATTGGTCCTGCATACGGCTTATGGCATAGCCTGGCGGGTTATTGGCTGTTTGTGTCCATGCCCACCAGTCACTGCGTTGCTCGAGAAAACTGTTGAGTGCTTCACGGGTGTTGTAAAGTCCAAATTCGTCAAATAAAAAGTTGACGGCTGTTGCGACAGAGGTATTGGGCTGTTGTTGACACTCCGCCATGAGAGCCTGCCAGGCTTGCTGTTTGTACAGGTATGTTTGTTCACTGAGTTCAAAACCAGGTGGTACATCTGCTTCGAATGGAAAGCGTTTCAGAATTTCCTGACAGAAAGAATGGAAGGTTGTACAGCGAACAGTTTGTGGGCTGAGTATCACGCTTTCATATAAAGATCGGGATTTGGAAAGAAGGGAACGGTTGATTTTTACAGTGATTTTTTCTAATTCAGTTATCAGCTGTTTTTCATCCATTGTTGCGAGTTTATACACACGTTCCTGTAAGCGTGCTTGCATTTCTGCAGCCGCCTTGCGGGTAAAGGTAATGGCAACGATATGAGCAGGATTTGCCCCATGGATAAGCAGTTGAACAAGTCGGTTGACGAGCTGATATGTTTTGCCGCTCCCGGCCGAAGCTTCAATGATTAAGCTGGTGTTTTTCATTGTGTTATTTTGTGCAGATTGCGTCATGTGTGGTTATTTTTTAATCGAAATTAGACCGTTTATATTACAAGAAAAAGCATCGCATGATGTTGAAACGGTTTTTATTTGTTATCTTTCCCATTAATGAATCTTACAGGATTAAAAGTGTGTAGTCGTTCACAGTTTTATATTCTTATTCGGGTAAAGTTTGCGACTTATGGTACTTTAACAAAATTAGTGCAGGTGTGGGGGCCGGGGAAATAGCCCCATTATTTGACTAAAGTTAAAAGTAAGAGTTAGGAAGCTCTCACATGGAATCGTGAATTCAAGCGGGATAGCTTGTATGGAAGGATGAAGGCAGAATACGGATATTGCAGGATTTACCGATGAACTCGTACTGCGCGGGAATAAAAACGGGCTGGATTAGCCTGAAGGGACTTACCAATATATAGACGGCGAAAGCCGTCTTTTTTTTTAGTGCCCGTTTCTTTTCTTTACGGGCACTTATGATCTTTTTTTAGTGCCCGTTTCTTTTCTTTACGGGCACTTATGATCTTTTTTTAGTGCCCGTTTCTTTTCTTTACGGGCACTTATGAACTTTTCCAACCCGACTCACTTTAAACCTGATGCCTATGAATTCTTGTACTGATGTGTCGATAAGGCTCTCTTCTTTTTCGAATACTATTAATTTCACTGTGTCCACCGTGGTTCAAAAACAAAAAGAAGCTTAAAGTTGATCCTGCCACATCTGTTTACGGCAAATCCCCTGCATATTGCAGCGGTCACAGGTTGTTTTGTCACCCCATGCAGGTAAGCCTGTCTGTGTGTGGAGTTGGTTGAAAATTTCCTTGAGACGTTCTGTGGATTCTTCAGCAATCGCCTCGAGTTGTTCACCGCTGAGCTTGGCTTTTGTTTTAACATGGTTACTTTTTATATCGAGGTATTCAACCTCGCTAACTTGGTGTTGCTCATCTTGCAGTAAGGTATGGTAGAAGGGCAGCTGAACTTGTTCTCCGGTTTCAACATTTTTATTGGAACTGACTTCACCTGTTTTATAGTCGATAACACCGAGTCCCTGCGGATTTTTGTCAATACGATCAAGTCGCCCTCTGATTTCCAAAGATTTATGCTTGTGATTAATGGCAAGTTCTTTTGTTAACTGTTGCTCAACCTTATAAACATTCCAATTTTGTTGATGTTGGATCTGCCAATCCAGATAATGAGGGATAATTTTTTTTGCTTGTAAATACCATGCCTGATGTTCGTGGTTATCAGTTAAATCACGACTGAAAACTTCCTTGATTATTGCGTTCAACAGTTCAGCGGCTGCATCACGATTAAGTTCGCTGACTTTTTCCTTGAAGGGGCCGGGTAGTTTACCGCTTTTATGGTGAAACGCCTCCAGGCACTGATGAATCCGTTCACCATAATCCGCTTTGGAAAGTGCCTGACGTATTTCATCGGTGGCTTCGAGTTTCAGGCAGCGTGCAGCATAAAAAAGATAAGGGCAGTTCATCAGTTCCTGATAGTGTGATGCGGATATTTTTTCAGGAATTAAATTTTCAGGTAAAGAAGGCCGGGGTTGTTGTGCTTCCATCGCAGGTCGTGGTGCAGGATGGGTAAATGTGTTTTCGGGAGCGTTGACGAGTTGTTGCAATGTTTGGTCTTTCAGGTCTGCATTGAAAGCTAACCGGTAAAATTGTTCAATTAATGCAAGCCAGCTACTGGGTTTTATTGGTTCACCATTGTCCCCCTGATTACGGTAGCTAAGTAATATAGAGTCACTGGCATTTAATAAACGCATAAAATGATAGAAGCGTTCATTTTTTTCCTGTAAAGAGGTCGCAAGGCCGAGTTCATATTTTACTGCGTCATTGAAAAAGGCTGAAGTACTGGGGGAACCGGGTAGAAATTCTTCTTCAACTGCCGCAATAATTAAGCCGTCAAATTTCTGTTGGGCGCTTTGTGACAAGCCAATCAGTTGTACCTGTGTTTGACTGGCCGGGGGCATAAAGCGGCTACCCTCAAGTTGCAGTGCCAGCCATGCCCTGGCTTCACTCCAGTCAAATTCTAGCTGAATCAGTTCCGAATCAACCTTTAATTTTTCTAGCAGGTTAATAATTTCTATGCCGGCCGCATCATTTGCAAGAGAGGTTGTTAACCCCAGCGGGTTAAAAGAATCCAGAATACCCTGGATGAATCCGGCTGGCGTGATATTTTGTTGTTGACCGAGCTGCAGCAGTGGTTCAGCCGCTGTTTCCAGTTGTTGAAGCACAGTGTTGATAATCGTGTGGGTTTCTTCGAACCAGTCAGGTAATCGATCTCGACGTTTGGTAATGGCACGACGGTAACTGTTAATATGGCTGCTGATATTTTCATGCCGTATAATGTCCTGTTCCAGACGATAAACAGCATAATGCAAGCTATCATGATCATATTCAGGGAAGATAAAGGGTGACTTTAAAAGATCCAAAAGAGCCAGGTAGTTAAAGTCCTGCTCGATACATTCTAACCAGCGTTCTACAATAGTGGCAGCACGGGTAGTGGATAATGCCCAACCGGCTGCATCTTGTAAATGTACTCCGCTACGTTCAAGCAAGGCACGCACGCGTCGTGCAAGGCGACGGTTTTCAGTGACGATTGCGAGTCGGGTTTTACCTTCCAATAGCCAACGTCGTAATTGAATATCAATGGCACGTGCCTCTTGTTCAGCATTATTAGCAGCAAAAATATGTACATTGTTAAGGGGGTGGGTATTTTGATCTTGATAAGTCTGGGCTCTTTCTAAAAGTGGAGCCTCCTGGGTACGATAAACAGTATTTAAAAATTGCAGGCGTATGGATGATGGCTCGGGGTTATTATGACGTGGTTCCTGAAGTTGTGCTTTGTGTTGTAACAGCTGGTTAACACAGTCGGTTATATGTTTATCAGGATGGTATTGTCGTGTATCGAGTGAGCTGGATGTTTGTTGGTATTGTCCCTGTAAGAAATAATGAATATCGTGTTGCTGGCTTAATTGTTCCAGCCACTGGTATTGTGTTTGAGTCAGTTTTTCATAACCAAGCAGATAGAAATTCAGTTTGGATTGGGTTGCTAATATTTTTGTCGCATTTTGCATTGCAAGCAATAATGCAGTTTGTGAGTCAACCACTTTGTAAGCATTTAACTGTTCATGCCAGGCATACCATAAGGTATAAACAAAGTGTGCCTCACGACTGAGTGCTTCTATATGACTGGTTTTATCCTGACTATTCAGTGTTTCAGATACGCCATAGGCCTGGCTAATCTGTTTGATAAAGTCCTGTTCATTATTGGGTAGCTTAATTTTGTTGGCTGTTAATTCCTGAAATAACTGTAGCAGGCTGCGAGCATAAACCCAGGGACTGGCAGAGCCCAGTATACTCTGATGTTGACGCAGCGCTTCGACCAGTATTAATTCCTGGGTGGTGCTGTTAACAACCCGGATATTCTCAGGTTGGAATGATTGCAACCATTGCTGCATAGGGATGATCTGTGGCCCGAGTAAGGCCTGAACATGTTGCTGCCGGGCATAATTGAGCAGCTTGTGACGCAGTTCAGAAGCTATATTAGCTTGTGCGGTAAGCACAATGGTATCGGTAAGTTGGGGAAGGCTCGTTTTATGTTGCTCAATAATTTGTTGAGCAACAGTATCGAGTGGGTTGTCCGCAAACGACGTTAAATAAAGTTTAATTGCAGACATCGGTTCCTTTTGTTAAAACGTTTAACGTTCCAGATATTGTAGCTTGTTTTTCTTTCCATCCCATTGTTCAGCTTCAGGAAGGGCGGGCTTCATTTCCGTTATCACTGGCCATTCACGTGACAGTTCTTCGTTGAGTTCAAGGAAGTTTTCCATACCATCGGGTATTTCATCTTCGGCAAAAATGGCATTGGCCGGGCATTCCGGCTCACACAAAGTGCAGTCAATGCATTCGTCCGGGTCGATCACCAGAAAATTGGGGCCTTCGTGAAAGCAGTCAACTGGGCATACTTCAACACAGTCTGTGTATTTACACAATATGCAGTTGTCAGTCACGATGTAGGTCATACGGGGAAACTCCTAAAGCCAAAATGAAAGATTAATTGGTTGCGTATTCTAATGCCAAAAGTCAGTTGTTGCGAGTTTTTAGAGTAATTTTTTGAGTTGTTCGAGTTGTTTCAGTGCTTCGATGGGGGTTGTTTGATTTATATCAATATTTTGTAGTGCCATTTTCAGTGCAGAATCGGTTTCTACTTGGCGGTTGTCTGCAGAAGCATGGTTTGTTTGGGGTAACGGGGGCTCTTCGACAAATGCAGCGAGTGTTTGTTTTGCCAGTTGAATCACACTCTTGGGTAATCCGGCAAGAGCGGCAACCTGAATACCGTAACTTTTATCCGTTGGCCCCTGTTTAACTTGATGTAAAAATACCAGACTATCACCGTGTTCGACGGCATCGAGGTGTACATTGATACAACCTTCAAATTTGTCAGGGAGCTGTGTCAAGTGAAAATAGTGGGTAGCGAACAAGGTTAAGGCTTTTATTTTATCGGCCAGATACCAGGCACTGGCCCAAGCGAGAGACATGCCATCCTGGGTACCGGTACCGCGTCCCACTTCATCCATTAAAACCAGACTGTTTTCAGTGGCATTGTGCAGAATATTGGCCGTTTCAGTCATTTCAACCATAAAAGTGGAACGGCCACTGGATAGATCATCTGAAGCACCGATACGGGTAAAAATTTGATCGGTCAAACCCAGCGTGGCTTCTGTTGCCGGCACGAAGCTGCCAATGTGTGCCATGATCACTATCAGCGCAATTTGCCGCATGTAGGTTGATTTGCCACCCATGTTGGGACCGGTAATAATAAACAGGTGTTGTTTGTGATTAAGCGTAATGTCATTGGGTGTAAACGGGTTGCTTTGAACCTGTTCAATCACCGGATGCCGGCCAGCTTTAATCTCAATACTGTTTTGGCTGTGTTTTGTGTTTGTAAAGTGGGGCATACAATAGTGATTCGTTTGCGCACGCTCTGCAAAATTATTGAGCACATCCAGTTCAGCCAGCGCACGGGCGGTTGTTTGCAAAGCTTGTAACTGGGTATTCAGTTGTTCCAGAATATCATCATATAATTTCTTTTCACGTGCCAGCGCACGCTCATTGGCGCTGAGCACCTTGTCTTCCAGCTCTTTTAATTCCGGTGTAATGTAACGTTCACTTGCTTTTAATGTTTGACGCCGTTGGTAGTCTGCCGGCATTTTGTCGGATTGATTACGGCTGACCTCAATATAATAACCATGCACCCGGTTATATCCGACTTTCAGAGTGCTTAATCCGGTACGTTGTTTTTCACGTGCTTCCAGATTACTCAGAAAATCGCTGGCATTGTCTTGCAGGCTTTTTAATTCATCCAGTTCGCTATCATAGCCTTTGGCAATAAAGTTACCATCACGAATCACAACCGGTGGGTTTTCAACAATGGCGGCTTTTAGTAAATTTAATGTTACAGGGTGTTCACTGATCTGCTGTGCAAGTTTTACTATAAGCGGGCTTTTTAAATCACTGAGTGTCTGTTGCAGTTCCGGTAACACCATGAGTGTTGTTCTTAAACGCGATAAATCACGTGGGCTTGCACTTTTTAATGCAACACGAGTAAGAATACGTTCGGCATCGGCCACCTGTTTGAGTGTGTTATCAATTTGTGGGTAACGTTGTTGTTCGATTAATTCATTAATCAGTTGATGTCGTTCGGTTAAAACGGTTTTGTCACATAATGGCTGGTGAATCCAGCGACGTAGTAAGCGGCTGCCCATTGCGGTGGCGGTATAATCTAAAATACCTGCCAGTGTATGGTTGTGCTGGCCGCCAATATGGTATTCCAGTTCAAGGTTACGGCGAGTGCTGGCATCAATTAAAATATAATCTTTTTTCCGGTCAATTTTAAAGCGCTGAATATGGGGTAAAGCACTACGCTGTGTGGTTTTAAGATAATCAATAAGACAACCTGCTGCAATGGTGGCCAAAGGGACATCCGCACAGGCAAAGCTGGACAGATCCTTTACTTTAAATTGTTCCGACAGGGTTTGTTCGGCATGCTCTAGATTAAACAACCATTCGTGTTGTAATTTAAAACTAACCGGGTAATTTTGTTGCAGTTGTTGTTGCAAATCAAGCGGATTGGTTTCATTAAGTAATACTTCCGCAGGATGCAAGCGGGTGAGTTCACTTTTTAAATTTTCCAGACCACTTACCTGGCAAATATTAAAACGGCCACTGCTAAGTTCCAGACTGGCAATACCAAACAGCGGTATACTGTTTTTATCTTTTTGTTCGACATGAATCGCGCAGAGTAAATTAATCTGTTTTTCATCCAGCAATGAATCCTCTGTGAGGGTTCCGGGTGTAATAATGCGTACCACTTCACGCGCAACCGGGCCTTTACTGGTTTTTGGGTCACCTATTTGTTCGCAAATAGCAATAGACTGCCCCTGTTTTACCAGTTTGGCTAAATAATTATCCGCAGCGTGGTAGGGCACCCCGGCCATCGGGATAGGCTCACCGTTGGTTTTGCCACGGTGGGTTAGCGTGATATCAAGCAGGTTCGCTGCCTTGTGAGCATCATCAAAAAACAACTCATAAAAGTCACCCATGCGATAGAACAGTAAAATATCGGGGTGTTCGGCCTTAATGCGCAGATATTGCTGCATCATGGGGGTGTGTTGTTCAATTTTGTTCTTCATTAATCTGCGTTTTTAAAAAAAGTGTAACAAAGTGTGGCAATTATATATTAGAGAGAGCAATTAATCTGGAAAAGGATGAGTTTATGATCGCAAAAGAAAAAGTACCGCTAAACATAAGAAAAATTTCGGTAATGTAGGCTGGAAACTTAATTCTGTATGATATAGCTGGGAATCGAGGGTTAAAGAAACGGATAAAAGCGATGAGTATGAAATTGATTAACAATTAGCACTTGAGCCCCTGTTGCTCGCTGTAACCATAATAAAACTAGGAATTTATTGCCAGTTCTCCTATTTACCCTTATTCTCTCAGGATAATCTCACGATC
>JALXDW010000432.1 GCA_027070385.1 Chromatiales bacterium | reverse complement strand
CCCCTGCAAAGGCGGAGCTTGTTACAAGTTCCGCCTTTCTTATTTTGTTCATTCTTATGTATATTTTAATTTTACAGGCTGAATGATAAACTCATTAAATGCAAAAACTTAAAACACTTGAAATTGATGTTAATAATCCTCGTTACAGTGTTATCTGGTTACATGGTCTCGGAGCGGATGGCCATGACTTTGAACCCATTGTTGACGAACTTGATTTTAAAAATAAGAAACAAACACGTTTTATTTTTCCACATGCTCCCAGCATACCTGTTACCGTCAACAACGGCATGGTCATGCCCGCCTGGTACGATATTGTTGCACCCCGCATAGATTCTGAACAGGATGAAAGCGGTATACGCCTTTCAGCAGCTCAATTAAACCAGCTTATCGAAGATGAAATAGAACGTGGCATAAAAAGCCAGAATATTGTACTTGCCGGTTTTTCCCAAGGCGGCGCCATTGCACTGCACACCGGGCTGCGTTTTCATCAACCACTCGCAGGTATTATGGCTCTGTCCACTTACCTGCCTTTAGATACCTTTGTTTCTGCCGAGGCCCATCCAGCCAATAAAAATACAACCATCTTCTATGCCCATGGTACACAAGACCCTGTGATTCCAATCGCACTGGCCGAAACATCAAAAGTATTTCTGCAAAAACTGGGGTATCACATTGATTGGCATCACTACCCCATGGAACACAGTGTTATTCCACAAGAAATCGATGATATCAGTGTCTGGCTTGATAAAACACTATCGAATCAAGCCAACGCCTCCAGTGCAACACTTAAATAATGTTCAATTTCTTTTTTGTATTTAAGATAATGAAATGTTTGCAGATAACGCATATCCATATCAAGTAAACTTTTAGATAAATCCAAATCGGTAATATAGATAGGATATTTGCCACCACTACTACGTTTATTCAAAATATGTTTGGCTACTTCAATATATAATTTTTCACCGTATTCCAGTGAACTGAACTCCCGTTCCTGACAATAAATCGTAAACACAACTGCCCCGTCAATTTTATCACCGATGACTTGCAGGCTGATATATTGAGAAGGACGAACATAACGATTAATAGAATGTTGTTCCAGATACGAACCATCATATTCAGAAGATTCTATTTTATAAAATTGCACCCATTCGGCAATCGCCTGATTATCTTCAATCGCATTTAAAAAATTCATTCGCTTATGCACTGAAGAAAAAAATTGTTGCATATGCTTAACCAGACTGTAGACATCATGAAAAACATCTTGCTGATAAAACAGCGATCCGTTTTCATCCAGTACATATATCATTACTTTTTTACTTTTTACCCGATAAAAGCACTGAACAACACCGGGCTTGTTGACACTGTAAATAATGGGTAAATCCGAATCTTTATCTGCTTCAATATCAAACTCGGTAAGATGAAATGTTGCTTGCGGTGCAGACAAATATTCAAGTAAACGTTCCAACGTCCCTGCCGCATAAAACTTCAGGTTATCGTCTTCTATCTGCAATAAATAATAGTCCCACTGTACACCCAGAATATATTGCTTGGCGATATTCACAGGCTGTGTATAGAAAAAAGCAATAACCTGTTCAAAAACATTTTCTATTCGTAAAGCAATGGAAGGGCCACGATAAGAGGAATAGCTATGTGCATTAATGCGTGGAGGACGTTGCCCTTTTGAAGGAGGCGACCACTGTAAATAATCACGCAAACAATTCATCAAGCCTTTTACGCCAAAGTAGCGAAAGGTTAACACTTCCTGCCAACTGGTAATGATGACCTGCTCAATACTGAGTGCCAGATTTTCCCACATACCACCAAAGCGTAGTGCGTCGGTCCGGTTGCTGGCAATTTGCTGACCTTTTTTTGTATATTCTGAAAAAGGGTCCACACCCATATTAATGTAAGTACCCACAGCAGCTATTTTTGCTGGCCGACTAAAATCATGGAATGACGCATTTTTTAAATGCTCATCCGGAAATAATTTTTCCATGCTTTGTATGGTTTGTAGAATTTCACGTTCTGACAAATCACTTTTATCTGCATATAAAGCTATAATGGTGTTCTTGTTAAATAATTTATTAAAATAACACCAGGTAATCAATTCCATTAAATCATAGGTACGTTTAATGGGAGAGCGAATGGTAATTTCTTTTTCATCAACAATACCACTGAAAATCATCCAGGATTCAGTATTGTCATCACCAAAAAACTGGTGAATGGACAAATGACTTTCATAAAGATCCTGGGTTATACCCTGATGTATAACATCAATTTTTCCTGCTTTACGTTCAAAAGCAGCGTATAACTTTCTGCCCAATACATTCAAATCTGACTGTTTTATTAAATGACTGTCAATGCTCGATTCACGTGCAAAATCAGACAGGAAATGATAACTGCGAGTAAATTCATCAATTAAAATCGCTCGCTCTTCCATAACATGATTAACATTCCATTCATTACGACTGTCCAGCAGCACCAATTTACCACTTGGCCATGACCATCTTTTCACTCGCTCCAGCAAAACTTCTATCCGCCAGTCTTTTTTACTGGAAAGTCCTTTTGATTCATCACTTAATGCAATGTCCACTTTAAAATAAAAACTGCGCCGGGCCAGCTCCAGACGTTTTGGCTCTTGTTGCTGAATCAGATATTGCTCAACCTTATCCAGCATCATCAAATAGGGGTCAAGTGCATTAATGTCGATATTATCTTCGTAAACAGCACGTTTATAACGCAAGGCTATCATTTCAATATGGGGGTATTCATAAGCATAAGCCTGCATCAACAGAATTTTTAGAATGGATTTGTAAGGTGAGTTGATACCTTTATACAATAACCACAGACTGGCACCATAAAATTCTTCCGCAGGAATTTTGCTCAAACCACCAAAATCAATATGTTCCTGTGCATGAATAAAACGTTGCCGTTGAAAGGTTTCCACCATTTCATCATATTGATCTTCCTGAGCCGGTGGAATCAACCACCAGACAGGATAACGTCCTGCCAATAACAAACTGGTTCGATAAAATTCTTCCAGTAACAAGTAATGCAATGCACTGCCTGAACTTTCTGAACTAAGCTGTCCAATTTCACCACGTTTAAATTTTTCAGGGTCGACAAGATAAATATTGGCCTCAACACCCATCTCCTTCGCCCATTCTTCAATTGCCCGAGCCTTATTCTGTAGCTCATCAATCTGAGTTACGCTTAAATGACTGGCATGGCACAACCAGATATCAAAATCACTTTGTCTGGAATACGCAATGCTGCCACTGCTACCCATAAGATAAATGGCTAAAATTTCAAACTTGCGATAAGCACGTTTTTTATACTCAAAACTCTTGAAATGTTTTTTCAAGCGATTAATGGATGAAGTACTCACACTGTAATTAGGGATACCAGCCGGTGTTGCTTTACTCACATACCCCGGCAAAATAGGATGGTTGACATGAAAAAGTACAGGCAATAGCTCGATAAACTGTCGCTGAGTCTGGCGCATATCGGCAAAACTGCGACTTAGACGTTGCGCATTGAGTTTTTCAAAGCGCTGCTTAATCTCCTTGTAATATTGATTACCGTCTCGTTCCGAACTTATTCTGGGGATCACTCTACGACTGCTCATAGCTCTTTATATCGGCCAAAATAAACA
>JALXDW010000431.1 GCA_027070385.1 Chromatiales bacterium | reverse complement strand
TACAGGTGTCCACGCCCATAAATGGAGCAAAGACGGAATCTTTTTCTCCAAAATCCTGATCGGGTGAATACCAGATAATTTCCCCTTTTTTAAGCGCGCGGATCATATCGCGTACACGGGTATGTTTTATTAGTTTGGCATTGTTAGCACTGCGTTTGTGATGAACAAACCATTGAAATAAGGGATTGTGTGTACGCTTATAAACAATATTCAGCAGGTTGGTGTGTTTGGCGAGAAATGTGCCACCAATTTCAAGTGTGGTAAAATGGCTGGCAAGAATAATGACACCATGGTTTTTAGCCAGTGCATTATCGAGGTGTTCCATTCCCGAAGGTTTGTGCAGTTGCATGAGTGTTTTATTGCTGCCCCACCAACTGAGGCCTATTTCAAAAACAGACATGCCGACTGAAGCAAAAGCCTCTTTAACGTATTTTTGTTGCTGTTTGGTATGCATATCGGGAAAGCAAAGGCGAATGTTGGTTTTTACAATGTGCCGACGCTTGGGCATTAGATAGTAACTTAAATGGCCAAGCTGTCGGCCAAGCCACATTTGCAGCCGATAGGGCAGCATACTGCTGGCTCTTAAAAGCCCAAGCCCAATCCAGGTTGGCCAATATTGGGGGGCTAGAAAAGAGGAGAGTTTGGGTGAAGCATTCACGGATTGCTGGGTGTCAGGCATAAGTTATTAAATAGTTTAGGGTCTTGGTATAATAATAGCAGTGATGATACCCCAGTTTGGGGCAAACAGGTATGAGTGGCCAGTAAATCGGGTGAATGTGATGAAAATATGGGTCGATGCGGATGCGTGCCCGGTGGTGATAAAGGAAATATTATTTAAAGCCGCTGCACGAACCAAAATATTAACCACCTTGGTAGCAAATCGTTATGTGCAAACACCGCCTTCACCTTATATTAAAATGTTACAGGTTGCCTCCGGTTTTGATGTTGCGGACAATGAAATTGTCAAACGTGTCATGGAGGGTGATCTGGTGATTACCGGGGACATTCCTTTGGCAGCGGAAGTGATTGAAAAAGGAGGCCATGCCCTGAATCCACGGGGTGAGCTTTATACCCTTGACAGCATCAAACAGCGTCTGAATATGCGCGATTTCATGGATACCATGCGGGCCAGCGGTGTGCATACCGGGGGACAAGCCCCTTTGAGCCAAAGTGACAGGCAGGCTTTTGCCAATCATCTTGATAAATTATTGACCCAAAGCATTCAAAAAGGCTAACTTTGCAGCACGGGGTGTATTAAAATAGTGTTGTATGTATCCTGGGATGCAGTTCTTGTGCATTTGAGTCTGTATAATGGGTTTACATACGTGTGTAAACTAAAATCAGACAGGAGAATAGAATGTCGATTGAAAAAACAGTTTTTGCTTTTGCCGGTGTTATGGTGATGTTAACGTCTTTTTTAGCTATGTATCATAATCCTTTATGGACCTGGGCAACGGTTTTTGTTGGATTTAATATGTTTCAGAGTACATTTACGGGTATTTGTCCACCGGGTTGGTTGATGAAGAAAATGGGCATGAAATCTGAATCAGAAATTACATCACAGAATTAACAGATGTATTAACCACAACGAATATTGCCCGTTGTGGTTAAATTTCCAGTATGCAAAGTAACCCGACAAAACTCATAGAAAAGCATCATGAAATGGTGCATTCGGAAATGATGAAAGTTGTTTCGCATGTGCAGCGCAAGCAAGGTGAATGGATTATTAATTCATTGATGGTAGAAGGTTGCAGTGTTCCGTTTAAATTCAAGCGCCAGAAGTCATATAAAGATCTGAAAGGTTGCCGGGTTAATTTGACTTATTATCCTGCAACTGAAAAGGTTGGGGGGCTTGCCTTTGAAATAATGAAGGTTGTCCGTATTAAAAGAGCCTAGGCTTGTATGTTGCCCAGATTTAATGCTCTTCAGGTTCAAACCATAAGTGATGCAATAGAACAACAGGGATACATTGTTCTGCCCTCCTTTTTATCTGAACATTCCGTTCAGGCCCTGGTTTCACGTATTACCTCGTTTAAAAAAGAAGCTTTTAAAAAAGCGGCCATTGGACGTGGATTTTTACAACAACAAAACTCAGCTGTTCGGAGTGATGAAATTCATTGGCTGGAGCAGGAGAATCAAACGGATCATGATTTTTTAATGCTCATGGAAAATTTACGTCAGCAAATAAATCAGCAGCTTTTTTTGGGGCTGTTTGATTATGAATGTCATTATGCTGTTTATGAGCCAGGTAATTTTTACAAGAAACATCTGGATGCGCTTAAAGGACAAAGCAATCGTGTTTTATCGACCGTGTTATATTTGAATGACGATTGGTCTGCCGCAGATGGTGGTGAATTAATTTTATATGCGGAAGATGGTACAACAAAGCTGCAAACTGTTTTACCGGCCAAGGGGACGTTGGTCATTTTTTTAAGTGAGCAATTTCCACACGAAGTATTGGCGGCTAAAAAAATACGGTACAGCATTGCTGGCTGGTTTCGTGTGAATGCGAGTGACTCACGCAAGGTTGATACCCTTGAGTGAATGATTTGGACGACAACCCATGTCTTGTCTATACGGCATAAAACAGTCGTAAAGTCGATCGGCTATCTACAAAATTAAAGCATCTGGCATAATAGTCCTTGGTTTTATTATAAGTGTAATTCCTTAATTTTACGTGTGAGGGTATTGCGACCCCAGCCTAATAATACGGCTGCATCCTGGCGGCGGCCCCCTGTTTTTTGTAATGCCGATTCAATCATTACTTTTTCAAACTGGGGCGTTGCAACATCCAGTAGATTTTTTTCATTATTACTCAGTTGTTGATCTGCCCATGCTTTTAGCAGGTCGGTCCAGGAGCCTTCTGCTTTTGAAGGCCTGGATTTCATTGTAAGTTCTGGCGGTAAATCACTGATAGTGACTTCCTGTGAGGGCGTCATTACGGTTAACCAGCGGCAGGTATTTTCAAGTTGTCTTACATTGCCGGGCCAGTCAAGTTGGGTTAAAAATTCTTCTGTTTCTTTGGTTAATATTTTGGCGTCCACTTTTAACTCTGCAGCTGCTGTTGTCAGGAAGTGGCGTGCCAGTAAAGGGATATCTTCTTTACGTTCTTTTAAAGAAGGAATATGTATGCGAATAACATTCAAGCGATGAAATAAATCTTCGCGGAAGTCACCTTGCTGAACACGCTCCTCAAGATTTTGGTGGGTTGCGGCAATAATACGCACATCCACTTTAACCGGTTGGTGGCCACCGACGCGGTAAAATTCTTCGTCGGATAATACACGCAATAAACGGGTTTGCAGATCGGCTGGCATGTCACCAATTTCATCGAGAAATAATGTGCCGCCATTTGCTTGTTCAAAGCGACCATGGCGGGTATTTTGTGCACCGGTAAAAGCGCCCTTTTCATGGCCAAAAAGTTCTGACTCAAGCAGGTCTTTAGGAATGGCGGCCATATTAAGAGCAATAAAAGGTTTATCTGCACGCGGGCTATGGCGATGTAAGGCGTTTGCCACCAGTTCTTTACCGGTGCCGGATTCACCATTGATTAAAACGGTAATATTGGATTGAGACAGGCGACCTATTGCACGAAAAACTTCCTGCATACTAGGGGCTTCCCCGATAATTTCGTTTACTGTGACCGGTGTTTTTTCT
>JALXDW010000430.1 GCA_027070385.1 Chromatiales bacterium | reverse complement strand
ATTAAAGAAGCCGCATTAAAACAGCTGGATGTAGTGATAGTGGATACAGCCGGGCGTTTACACGTAGACGCCGAGATGATGGATGAGATTAAGGCTATCCATCAAGCCGCCAACCCGGCTGAAACCCTTTTTGTTGTGGACAGTATGACTGGCCAGGATGCGGCCAATACCGCCAAAGCATTTGATGAAGCCTTGCCATTAACCGGTGTGGTACTGACTAAAACCGATGGTGATGCACGTGGTGGTGCCGCGTTGTCGATTCGCCAGGTAACCGGTAAGCCGATTAAATTCCTGGGTGTGGGAGAAAAAACAACAGCACTGGAGGTGTTTCATCCGGACAGAGTGGCCTCGCGTATCCTTGATATGGGTGATGTGGTCAGTCTGGTTGAAGATGTGCAAAAGAACATCGATGTGGCAAAAGCCGAAAAGCTGGCCAAAAAAATTAAAAAGGGCAAAGGCTTTGATCTGGAAGATTTTCGCGATCAGTTTGAGCAAATGAATAAAATGGGGGGGATAGCCGGCTTAATGGATAAATTACCCGGTATGGGCAACCTTCCCGCTGCCGCAAAAAGCCAGGTTGACCCTAAAAATATTAATCGCATGATTGCCATTGTTAATTCCATGACCCCGCATGAGCGTCGTTTTCCTGCGGTGATTAAAGGTTCCCGCAAGCGCCGTATTGCAGCCGGTTCAGGTACGCAAGTTCAGGATGTCAATCGTATGTTAAAACAATTTACCCAAATGCAGAAAATGATGAAGAAAATGGGTAAAGGCGGCATGGCCAAAATGATGCGCGGCATGAAAGGGCAAATGCCGCCGGGAATGGGATTTTAAAACACCGTCTTTGCAGACGGCATTTGTTGATAGAATCTTTATCTAAATTCGTATTCAATGACAAACTTTAGCGTACCATCCGGTGCCGCATCGGTTAATCCAAACAGGTAACCAATTTCATAAACCCATTTCCCGTGCTGGTAGTTTCCTAACTCACCGTAGGCGACAAAGCCTGCCCGATGATCCTGCTGGTTAGAGGGGGACACATGGGCAAATTCACCGAAGTTACCATAAATTTCAAAACCCGGCTCAAAGATTTTTCTATATTTATATTTGGTTCGCCAGGCATATTCAAAACCGGTTGCATTATCCGTGTTGCTTATTTTTCTTGAAAAAATAATATTAGCGGTATGAGCCCATTCGGTGTAACCTTTTTCAAGTAATAACTTTGCTTCAAGCTTGTCATCTTTCGCTGAATTTGCCGGGTGCTCATATTCCAGGTAAAACCCCATGTCCAACCAGTACTCACCTTGCTCGGTTAACTGAAAAATATTTTCCCAGGCTGTTGCGGTGTGTTCGTAATCACCGCTCGGCTGTTCATTTTCAACTTCAACATAAATTGCGCTGAACCAGTAATCGGTAAAACCATAACCGACTTCGAATTTGTACTTCTGGTTATCATCTTTTGCGCTATTGCTGTCAAAGGTTGTGTGACCTCGCAATTCAAATTCATATTCACCTTGTTCAACATAGGGTGAATAAACTTTGTGACTGGCAAAAGCATCATTGCTTGAAAGAGTCAGCAAAACAACAAATGTTATGAAGCTGATCACCGTAACGGGTTTCATAAAACGCACCGGAGTGTCACTGTGAATGATATACATTAAACCACCCACGACAAACAGTGTTGCAAAATAAAACAGAAGTTGGATTTCCATTGGGTTGGCAATGTAGCCGACCAGTGTGTGGAGAATACTGCCGAAGATACTTTGTTCTGACAGAATCCAGGAGGTATCCCACAATACATTGGTCATAGAAGTAATGAGATCAGCTTGTACCAGATAATTGGCCGCTTGTGCTGCCAGTCCTGCAGCTAGTAGCAGCAGCATGATACTGGTTACACGGAACAGGTGTCGGGTTGGAATTTTTAATAACCCAAAATACATGCCCGCACCAAATAATACACCTACACCCAGACCAAGCAGACCACCTGTACCTATTTGAGAAACCGGTGTCCCGGCTGCAATCATGCTGTAAAGGAATAAAACGACTTCAGCACCTTCACGTAAAATTGCCAGCCCAACAAGCACTGACAAAGCAATCAGTGACTGTTCGCCCTCATTTACCGCGTGGCCGGTTTGTTTGGCGTGCATGGCAAGTTCCTTGCCGTGTTTTTTCATCCAGATGTTATGCCAACTCAGCATAAAAACGGCAGTTAACAGGATAATGGCATTTAGCAATTCCTGGCCGATGCCGGCTGCCGCTTCATTAATATATTCGGCAAACATGGCCAGTACGACAGCACCGGCGAGGCCAGTTAATATTCCACCGATAATAAATCGGCTTCGTTGTGCGATATCACGTGTTGCAACAGCGACCAGACCGATAATAAGGGCGGCCTCGAGTACTTCACGGAAAACTAAAACAGCGGTACTTAACATATTGTGTTCCTTAATTATTCAGCAACAATAACGCCTTTGGCAGTATCGGCATGGAATTCACCAAAGAAAGGATAGCGACCGGGTTTTAATGGACCGATAAATATTTTTACCTTACCTTTAGGTTGAATAATTTTTTCACGATGTAGAACATAACTTTCAAATTCTTCGGGAGTGGCATCCAGATTTTTAACAATGAGTTTGATTTTCTTACCGGCCGGGATGGTTATCGTTTCCGGTGAAAACTTATGATCTTTAATGGTTAACACTACTTCAGACATTGCCAATGCAATGTTTGCAAAACCACTAAGGCCAATTAATAAGAGTAATGTTGTCAAATTTCGCATAGTTGAACCTGCCTGAGCTTGTTAGTATATAATCAACATCTTAAATAATAACGATTCTCATTTGCAAATGCAATAGGTGCTATTAATTTAAGCAGGCTTTTTGTGTGCTTTTTTCGTCGAGCTTCATCTTGGTGACGGGAACCGGGGTCTGGTGGTGAATCGAACTTACCCAAATGCAGAAAATGATAAAGTGGATGGTGTCAGTGGGGTGTACCTATCACTCCCACTGCCCCTCAGAGTTTGTATTCACACAAATTAATCCAGTTTAAATTGACTCACCATCACTGCCAGATTGTTCGCCAGTTGACGTAATTGTTCGTTGGCTGCGGCAATGTTGCCGGAGGCTTCTTCGCCACGCTGAGCGAGGTTATCCACGGTCACCACATTTTGATTTATGTCTTCGGCCACTGCACTTTGCTCTTCAATGGCACTGGCAATTTGTGCATTAATATCTGAAATGCTATTGACTGTTTCAGTAATGGATTTCAGGCTTTCACCGGTTTGTGTGGCTTGTTTGACACTGGCGCCAACCGTTTCAATTCCCGTTTCCATCACATTGACTGCACTGTCTGCGCCTTGTTGCAATCGCTCGATCATTTCCTGTATTTCAACCGTGGAATCCTGGGTACGGCTGGCCAGTGTGCGAACTTCATCAGCGACCACTGCAAAGCCACGGCCATGCTCACCGGCACGAGCAGCTTCAATGGCAGCATTAAGTGCCAACAAATTAGTTTGCTCGGAGATACCACGGATAACATCCAGCACACTGCCAATGCTTTCACTGTCTGTTTTAAGTGATTGGATCACTTCAGCCGCTTTTTCCATTTCACACGAAAGCGTATTGGTGATACGGATGTTATCTTCAACAACAGCCAACCCTGAGG